>NZ_CP019225.1:1888034-2121933 GCF_010222815.1 Synechocystis sp. CACIAM 05
AGAAACAACTCAGATAATCGCCATTGGTTTGCTAGATTTCATCGCCGCACGAAAGTTGTCTCCAGGTCAGCCCACATGGTTGATATCACCATGGCAATATTTGCCAAATCCAGGATTAATGGTAACATAGAACTACTGCGGGGCTGGCACCTCTCATTACTTTCTTGGAACTCTCCTGAATAAAAATCTAAGCCCTACGTCCAAATGCTTTCACCCTATCAGTTCTTTTGAAAACCGGCTCGGTGAACATGACTCCAGTTAATCCCACTGGCCAAATACAGTCACAAAAAAAGAGGAGATAAATCCAAGGTCAGAATTGTTCATTCCCTGGTTTACCCCCCTCTGTGACGATATTTGGAGATCGCCGTTGTTAATATTGCTGGTTTAAGACTTTGTCAGGTGATTAACCTTTAGCCAAAACCCCAGCGGCGGCGGCTACTCCAGAGCCAGGGGTCACGCCCTCATAACCTAGTTCAATCAAAGTGGCTTCCAAGGCCCCGATGCAACTGAGGATATCCCGGTCACAAACAAAACCCAGGTGCCCAATGCGGAAGATTTTTCCTTTCAGGTGATCCTGCCCACCGGCCATGGCAATGTCGAATTTTTTGCGCATGGTACTGCGAATTTTTTCCGCTTCCACTCCCAGGGGCGCAACGGCGGTAATGGCATTACTGGCCGCATTATCGGGGGCAAATAGCGGTAAATTCAACGCTTTCATGGCCACCCGGGTCGCATTGGTGTGGCGTTGATGGCGGGTAAAAATAGCATCTAGGCCTTCCGCTTTCATCATTTGCAGAGACGCTTGCAACCCATACATTAGGTTGATGGGGGGAGTGAAGGGGGAGCTATCTTCATCTGTGGATTTTTTATATTTTTTCAAATCCAGGTAGAAGCGAGGAATGGTGGCGGTTTCGTAGGCTTGCCAAGCTTTGGCACTTACGGAAACAAATCCCAATCCAGGGGGAATCATATAACCCTTTTGAGAACCGGATGCCACCACGTCTAGTCCCAACTCATCGATCGCCACGGGGGTAGCGCCCAAACTGGTTACGGCATCCACAATCATTAACGCCCCACCATGGGCTTTAGCAGCGGCATTGATGGCGGCCAAGTCATTCAAGACTCCGGTGGAAGTCTCGGAATGGGTGATGATCAGAGCTTTAATAGTTTTATCGTTGTCCGCTTCCAACAAGGTTTTGAAGTCATTGGGGTCCAACGCTTTGCCCCATTCGGCTTTAATTTCTTCTACTGCTAAACCGAAGGTTTTGGCCACCTTGACCCAACGATCGCCAAATTTACCGTTATTGCCCACCAATACCCGATCGCCAGGGCTGAGGAAGTTGATAATGCCCGCTTCCATAGCCCCCGTGCCACTGGTAGTCAGCATCAACACGTCGTTTTCAGTTTGATGTAACCATTTGAGGTTTGCCGTCAGCTCAGCGATGATTTTGCTAAAGTCACCACTGCGGTGGCCAATGGGATGTTTCGCCATGGCCAACAAAACTTTTTCTGGTACGGGAGTTGGCCCCGGAATCATCAACATTTGCTTATTATCCATCGCGGTCAATCCTCCCCTTCGCTAAACGCAGTCAGGTAATTTTCTAGGGTTAATTTGTCGGTAATTGTTATCAATGCCGGAGTTATTGGGCATGATAGTTAGGCTTCCCATATTACCAAAACATGGCGCTGGCAAAATCTGTGCTGTGGCCCCAGCTTGACTTCCTTGACTGCCATTGGCGTGGTTTTAAGAGGACTCTGGGGCGATCGCCTCCACCAGAATTACCTAGGTGCAAAAGCAGGACAGACCGTACAATGGGAAACGATTAATCAAATGCACGCATAACTTGAATGGCCGCCATCACCCTCACCCTCCTTCTCCCGGGTAAAAGCGTTGCTGTCCAGAGCTGGACCTTTGAATCGGAACAAACCATCCGTGTGGGTCGGGCGGCGGATAACGATGTTGTACTTTATAGTGCTGTAGTATCCCGGCATCATCTAGAACTCCGACGGGAAGAGGAAGCTTGGGTCGCCATTAACTTGGGAGCTAATGGCACCTATATAGAAGCGGAAACGGTGGAAAAGCTTGTCCTCAAGGATGGCATGGTTCTACGCTTAGCCAGTTCCGGCCCCAAAATACAGATTAGGCTTCAGTCTGAACTCAGTACCCTGGAACAGGAACTAGCTCAACAAGATAGTTCCCCTACTGGGCCAGGGGAAGAACAAAAATCCAGCCGTCTCCACCCTGGGGATTCCAAAGAGACCATCATCAACTAGTGGTCCGACTAAGTAGTTGATGATCTTACCTCCGGATGTTGAATGACATCATATCCAGCCCTTATCCAGCCCTTGGCCTCCGGCGATCGCCCCTAGCCTTTGGGTTTGGTGTTTACACTCACCGGCCCATTGACCAAGGTTTGACAGGCGAGACGGAAATTGTCGGGCTTTTTGCGCAATACCCTATTTTCAAAGTCGGTTTTCGGGGAAAGATTTTCCATACCTGCCGTGATTTCCACGATGCAAGTGCCACATTGGCCGTAGCCGCCGCAGTTCATCAGTTTTCCTTTCAAGGTATAAATATCAACGCCATTCTGCAGGGCCTTTTCCCGTAGGTTGGCACCCTGGGCCACAACAATATCCTTCTGCTCTTTAACAAAGGTAATGGTCACTGCAATTTCCTCCTGTCCTCAGGGGACAAACTATATTAAGAAAGTTTACGGGATTATGTTGCCCGGGGAGATTTTGTCTGTGGGGGGTTTACCGACCGATCGCCGGTGAGAAGTACCAGGATAGCTTTATAAAGTTTTGTTACAATGGCAGAAGAAATTCTCAGAAACCCAGCCATGACAGCCCTGACCCTCGAACAAATTGCCAGCCAACTCGACAGCCCCAATTCCCGCGATCGCCTAATTGCCCTAGCTTCCCTGAGACCCTATTCCAGTGAGGAGGCGGTGCCCCTGATTAAAAAAGTTTTAGATGACGACACTTTGCAGGTGCGTTCCATGGCGGTGTTTGCCCTGGGCATTAAGCAAACCGAGGAATGCTATCCCATTCTGGTTAAGCTGTTGGAAACCGATGGGGATTATGGCATCCGGGCCGATGCCGCGGGGGCCCTGGGTTATTTAGAAGACGAACGGGCTTTCCATCCCCTCTGCCGGGCTTTTTACGAAGATACGGAATGGCTGGTGCGGTTCAGTGCGGCGGTGGCCCTGGGTAATTTAAAGGATATTCGGGCTCAAACGGTCTTGCTGGAAGCACTGAAAAGTGACGAAGCAGTGGTACAACAAGCGGCGATCGCGGCCCTGGGGGAAATTGGTGCCGTGGATGCAGTAGATGCGATTTTGGCCTTTGCATCCCATGAGGACTGGTTAATTCGCCAAAGATTAGCGGAGGCCCTGGGAAATTTGCCCTGCGACCAGAGTCGTTCTGCTTTGACTTTCATGGTCAAGGATGAGCACCCCCAGGTGTCCCAGGCGGCCCAGTTGTCCTTGCAAAAATTAGACCTGCTTAGCTAGGTTTTCTGTTTCTTTTCCCTTGTCTAATCAAAGTCTGCAACCGGAGAAAAACAATTCCCCCCAGTTCTCTTCTGCGATTATTCCGGCTGGAGAAGCTTGGAAATTTCCCTTTGGGATGGGTATTCTTGGCGGTATTGCACAGCGGCATGGCGAGCATCGGTGATTAGCCAATCCAACGCTGCTGCTTGCACATCGATCGCCGCTCCGGTTTTATCCACACAGTAACGACCAAACACCAACTTATCCACCAGACGGGCCCCGGGACCTAAACGGGAATACTCAAAAATTACACTGTTGTCCACCACCGCCCCCTGGCAGATCAGACAACTGGGGCCAATCATGGAAGGGCCGATGATTTTTACCCCGTCCTCAATGCGGGTCATGCCGCCAATGTAAACTGGACCCTCAATTTCAATGTTGTCCCAGTTAGCGGCTACGTTGATGCCTGTATAAACCCCCGGTCTAACTTCAATGCCGGGAATTTGCACATTTTTAATTTCCCGGGAAAGCACTCCCCGGATAGCCTGCCAATAGTCGGGCACTTTGCCAATGTCCACCCACTCAAAGTCCATATTGACTGCATAAAAGGGTAGGCCGCTGTCCACCAGCTTGGGAAATAGATCCCCTCCCAGGTCGTATTCCTGGCCAGAGGGAATGTAGTCGATTACTTCCGGCTCAAAAATATAAATGCCCGTGTTAATTTCTGTGCTCAGGGCTTCTTCCACCGCTGGCTTTTCCTGGAAAGTTAAAATTTTGCCGTTGTCGTCCGTGACCACTACCCCATAGCTAGATACCAATTCCTGGGGCACTGTCTTGGTGATAATGGTGGCGATCGCCCCTTTTTCTCGGTGGAGCTTAACCGCAGTGGTTAAGTCTAAATCAATTAGCGCATCGCCGCAAAGCACCACAAAGGTGTCGTCAAAAAAGGGATTAAACTCCTGAATTTTCTTCAGTCCCCCGGCTGATCCCAAGGCCTTGCCCACCAGGTCACCATCAACAATATTGCCTTCAAAAGAATAGGCTATTTGTACACCAAACCTTTGGCCATCCCGAAAATAACTTTCTATCTCCTCCGCTAGATGGCTCACATTGACCATGATCTGGTCAAAACCATGTTGGCGCAACAACTCCAGCAAAAACTCCATCACGGGCTTTTGCAAAATCGGGATCATCGGCTTAGGAATGGTGTGGGTGATTGGTCTGACCCGAGTGCCCTTGCCGGCGGCCAAAATCATGGCTTTCATCAACAATTTTCCTCAAACTCAATCACACAAGTTGGCATAACTCACCCGCCAGTCTATCAAGATTCTTCTCACTACTCCAATAAGCATAGCTGAAAGCTTGGAGGAGTAACTAACCCCATGGTGACCGCTAGCGGGAAAGCAGAATCTATCTCCATCATCTTTGCCCTAATCAGTGCCCAAATGGCGACTTTCCATGGCTAGGGGCAAAAAAATGGGTAGCTCCCAGGGGGCTTCCGCCACCGGAATGTTAGCGTTCTCAAAGGCTTGTACCGTTTGCTCAACGCTGGTTAGAAGGGGACGTTTATGGGACAGTTGGTTGGCCACAATGGTGAGGGAATCGCCAAAGTGTCGTTTGATTTTTGCGCCCCGTCCTGCCAAATAGGCCACCACTGGTTTTTCAATGGCCGAGGCCACATAATCCGCCGCCCGCATTTCCCCGTTACTGTTGGGTTGCCCCAGCAATAAAATAGTTGCCGTTTGTTCGTCTTCTTCTAGCACCTGGAGCCATTGCTCAAAGTTGGAACCATTGAGACCGTCGGTGCCTAGACTGATCACCATGGATTGTCCCAAGCCAGCGGCGCTTAAGGTTTGGGCTATGTCGTCGGTGAGGCGATCGCAGTGGCTAATAATGCCGATGGGCCCGGGTAGATAGCAATTGGGGTCGAGGGTGCCGACGGAAAACTGTTGGGGGATCATAATGCCTTGACTACCGGAACCAAGGATCAGGGTGTGGGTAGCTTGGGCTTCCCGCAGGAGAGTAATCATATCCAGGGGGGGGACTCCAGCGGACACAATTACTAGTTGACGAATGCCTGCGGCGATCGCCTCTAGGGCTGCATCCAAAACTCGGTAGGGGGGATTGAGAATTAAGCTAATGTCCACGGGGCCGACGGTTTTAACGGCTAAATCCACCAAATCAAATACCGGCAAATCCCCAATTATTTCTCCCCCATGGCCTGGACTTACCCCCGCCACCAGCTTGGTCCCACAACTCCGCATCTGTTCCAGGTAGGTTAAACCGAGGGGATGATGTACTCCTTGTAGTAATACTTTGCTCTCTTTATGCCATTTCATGGGGGATTATTAAAGGAAAACTGTGGCTTGATGCCCTACTCCGCAGCTATCGGGGTCAACCAGTCCAAGCTTCACTGTATCGTCAACCAGAGCAAAATGTCCCTTAAGGTTTAGTTAACCTTTGTCCCGATTGTCTGTCCCAAAGGGGGACTTGGGCCAGTTGGGTCAGATTGGCGGCATCACAACAAAAGGCGGCGATTTGCAGTTCCCTTAGCCGTGCCTGGTAATGGTCATAAACCCTTTGGGCGTTGACTGTGGCCTCTGCTAATACCGGCGCAGCACTACCCACCAGGGTGGCCCCCAGGGCGATCGCCTTGGCCCCATCAATGCCGGAACGAATGCCGCCGCTGGCGAAAACCGGGATCTGTTCAGTATTCTGCACCACCTGTTGCAAACTCAGGGCTGTGGGTAATCCCCAATCGGCAAAGTTATGGGTCACTTCCTTCGCTTGGCGATCGGTTTGTCGATGGGCTTCCACTTCACTCCAACTGGTGCCCCCAGCTCCAGCCACATCGATCGCCCTGACCCCACATTCCTGCAATCTTTTGGCCACCGGACCGCTAATGCCATTGCCCACTTCTTTGACAATTACCGGCACTTCCAAAGCCTCTACTAAAGCTTCTAACTTAGACCAGAGTCCCGACCACAGGCGATCGCCATCGGGTTGCACCGCTTCCTGGAGGGGATTGAGATGCAAAATCAGCGCATCGGCTTCAATCATATCCACCGCCCGCTGGGCTTGCTCCAAACCGTAACCGTAATTTAATTGCACTAATCCCAGGTTGGCAAAAAGTAAAATATCTGGGGCGACGGAGCGGACTTGATAGGTGAAGGCTAAATCAGGATTTTCAATGGCGGCCCGTTGGGAACCCAAACCCATGGCGATGCCCAAAGCCTGGGCCACCTCGGCTAAAAATAGATTAATTTGCTTGGCCTCTGGCGTGCCGCCGGTCATACTGCTGATCAACCAAGGGTAAGTCAAGGATTTACCCCAGAGGGTCAGTCCCAAATCCACTGCATCCAGATCCACCGCAGGAAGAGCACAGTGTTCCAGCATCAATCTTTCAAAGCCGGTGGAAATGCCTTTGCCCACCACATCTTCTTCTAGGACAATACGGATATGGTCGGACTTACGGTGGGGGGTGCTATCCATCAGTGAATTACATTACAAATACCGGCAAGCAAGCAATTTTGCCATCAACTGGAGGGAGTGGAGCAATAACTTAAAAATAACCCAGGATTAAGGCAGGAGCAGATTGTGGTGCTGCTAGGAAAAACCAAAAAACATTAGGGATTTCGATTTCAGTACTATTACCCGTGGAGTCTTAAATGGAGGCTGATTCCCAGCCCTGGATAGTAATGGTGGTGCCTTCCCCGGGGACACTGGCGATCGCCAATTTTCCACCGTAGAGTTCCGTCAGTCGTTGAGCTAAGGTCAATCCCAGCCCAGAACCCTGTTGCTCAAATTCGTGACGCCGGAACTGTACATGGGCACCGATGGAATTTAATTCTTCTTTGGCCATGCCCCTACCATGGTCTCGGATGGTCAAGTGACAGGTGCCATTTTTAGCCACGGCCTCCAGTTTCACTGGTGTACCAGGCAGGGAAAATTTAAAAGCATTATCCAGCAATTCTTGAACAATTTTCTGAAAATCTGGCTCCGCCACCTGAACCCGCTGGGGCACAATCATCATTGCCACATCCTGACGGCGGGGTTGATTCTGGCCCAAATTCTCCAACACCGGAGCCAAGCTCAATGGCAGTTCGGTGTATTGACTCAACCGGGATTGCCACACCTCCAGACGGGTGGGGCTGGCCAAGAGCAGGTCCAGATCTGCCATCAACAAAAAATTCTCCACCAAACGATGGAGTCTCTCCCCAGAGGTTTTGATGTCATGCAACGATTCCATCACTTCATTGCGGGAGAGGGAATCATAGAAATTAATCAGCAACTGGGACGTCCCCAAAATCCCGTTTAGGGGGGTCAATAATTCATGGGGCAGGGAACGGGTAACTTGTTGGCGCAGATTATCCAGGCGGTTTTCCACCATGGCCTGGCGCTGATAATGGCGGTCCAAACGGGTGGTGATGGCATGGAGCAGTTCATCGATGGTGAAGGGTTTGGTTAAATAATCATCTGCCCCCAATTCCATGCCCTGGCGGAATGCGTGGTGGTCTGCCTTTGCTGTTAAAAGAATAAAAGGAATAACCGCCAAGTTGGGGTCCTGGCGTAGGGACATCAATACTTCAAATCCCGTCACCCTGGGCATCATCACATCACAGAGAATTAAGTCCGGCAGATGTTGCTTCGCCAAAGCTAGACCAGTTTCACCATCGGGGGCAGAAATAACTTCGTAGTCTTCCAGGGAGAGAATGTCCTCTATATTCTGCCTAACCTCTAGTTGGTCTTCAATTATCAAAATTTTGGGCATGGGTTGCGCTTAAAAAATGATGTTGTAGATAATTCTGACCTTTCTCCATTATTTTCCTAATTTTCCTACCTCATGTCTCTTTGCTCACCATGATTTTTTTGTTAGGGGAGTTTTCTGGGCGGCAGAATATCAGGCGATCGCCAAACTCAATTGTGCCCTCAAGTGAACAGCAGTAATGAAGTCAAATTCCATACTAGGCGGCGGTAAAAAGGACTTGAATCAAGTTTTTGGGAGTAGGGGAGCAACTTTAAGAAGAGATTACGGAAAATTTAAGGAAAATAAGATTTAAAGAAAATCTAGAAACCCCAGGAAATTTTAAGATTATTCATAACTGTCGATTGTGCTTCTATTATCTATCCATATGATCCAGAAAGGGGAATTGGGTCAAGCTCTTTTCCCTAGAACCACTCCCAGGAGCAGGGATATGTAAAGAATTGTTTTGGGAAAGTCGGGGGAAGGGGGAGGACGCAGAATAAAGCTGGTAGAATTTGGCGTTAAGTGGGCTGGGTTGTTGCCTGGGGCTTCCTCGGGACACCAGCAAACGGGATAGTTTTTTACAAATCGCAATTATCTAAGGAATTAAATCATGGCCTTAAATCGTGGTGACAAAGTTAGAATCAAACGCACTGAGTCCTACTGGTACGGTGATGTTGGCACGGTTGCTAGTGTGGAGAAAAGCGGCATTCTCTATCCGGTGATTGTGCGCTTCGACCGGGTGAACTACAACGGTTTCAGCGGTAGTGCTTCCGGGGTAAACACCAACAACTTTGCCGAAAATGAATTGGAATTGGTGCAAGCGGCGGCAAAATAGTCTTGACTGTGGACTAAATTTGCATTGTTGAACTGTGCCAGAACTACCAGAAGTTGAAACAGTATGCCGGGGGCTCAATCGTTTGACCCTGGAGCAGACCATCGGGGGAGGGGAAGTGTTGCTTGATCGCAGTCTTGCCTACCCCGTTTCTGTTGAGGATTTTCAGAGGCAAATTACCGGTTGTCGTTTGGTGGGCTGGCAACGGCGGGGAAAGTATTTGCTGGGGGAACTTAGAAGCAATCAAGCCCCAGGGCCGGCGGGATGGTTGGGATGCCATTTACGCATGACAGGGCAGTTACTCTGGACAGAACGGGATCAGCCGAGACCACGACACACAAGGGTGGTGCTCCATTTTGAGGGCGGGTGGGAGTTACGTTTTGTGGATACCCGCACCTTTGGCAAAGTCTGGCTCCTACCAGGCGATCGCCCTTGGGCTGAAGTAATGACGGGGCTGGGACAGTTGGGGCCAGAACCCTTTGGAGAGGATTTCACGGCGGAATATCTATACAAAAAGCTGAAATCCAGTCGCCGTCCTTTGAAAAATGCCCTGCTGGATCAACGGTTGGTGGCGGGCTTGGGTAATATTTATGCCGATGAGGTGCTGTTTTTTTGCGGCCTCCATCCCACCATGGGCAGTAGTCAGGTTAGTCGGCAGGACTGTGAACTGATACATCAACAAATTCAAGCCACTTTAACAGCGGCCATTGCAGCGGGGGGTACCAGTTTCAGCGACTACCGTCAGGTGACCGGTATCAATGGTAATTATGGCGGTATGGCCCAGGTCTATGGTCGGGAAGGAGAACCCTGTCGCCATTGTGGTACGGCGATCGCCAAAATTAAATTGGGAGGGCGATCGGCCCACTTTTGTCCCCAGTGTCAGCCAAAATTAGAGCGGTGAATATAGACGCATATAGGTCAAATAAATTATTGATGAATCCGATGGGCCAGCCTCGACAAAACCATTTAGCTGACTTTAAAGTGGGTGTGGATAATGTTATTTTTTCCGTCGATACCCACTTACATCGTTTATTGGTCTTACTAGTTAAACGGGAAGATCAGCCCTATCAAAATTATTGGAGTTTTCCCGGCACCTTAGTGAGAATGGGGGAAACCCTAGAGGGGGCCGCCCACCGGGTTTTATCAGAAAAGATTGCAGTCAAAAATCTTTATTTAGAACAACTATATACATTTGGTAACCCCGGTCGAGACCCCAGGGAAGCACCGGATCAGTATGGGGTCAGGTATCTATCCGTCAGCTATTTCGCCCTCATCCGCTACGAAGATGCCCAGTTAATGAGCAAAAATCTGAGTCAGGTCAGTTGGCATAATGTGGCGGCCATTCCGACCTTAGCTTTTGACCACAATCAAATCCTTGACTATGGCTATCAGCGGCTCCGTAATAAATTGGAATACAGCCCCATTGCCTTTGAAGTGTTGCCAGAATTGTTTACTTTAAATGATTTATTTCAACTCTACACCACGGTTTTAGGGGAAGATTTTGCCGATTATTCTAATTTTCGCTCCCGCTTATTAAAATTAGGTTTTCTCAAGGACACCGGCCAAAAAATCAGCAAAGGAGTAGGTCGTCCCGCTAGTCTTTTTCGTTTTGATGCCCGGGCCTTTGCCCCACTCCGGGATAAACCCCTAGTGTTTGTCTGAATTGGCTCCGGTGGATTAAAGTAATAATTACCATAATGCCCCTCTGACTATGTTTACCATTGCCCTTGCCCAGCTTAATCCCACCATTGGGGCGATCGCCGAGAATGCCGAAAAAATTGTCACGGCGGCCCTGCAAGCCCAGGCAAGGGGAGCCGATTTACTATTAACGCCGGAATTAGCCCTCTGTGGTTATCCCCCCAAGGATTTGTTACTTAATCCAAGTTTTGTCGAACAACTGGAAGAAGAGTTACAACGGCTGGCGGAAAAAATACCTTCTTCTATAGCAATTTTAGTAGGCACTGTTACTCCCCACTACCAGGCAGAACGCCAAGGACAAAAAAAACTTTGGAATAGTGCGGTATTAATTGAACAAGGACAGATAAAGCAGCGGTTTCATAAATGTCTCCTACCCACCTATGACGTATTTGATGAAGACCGTTATTTTGCCTCGTCTACCAAGAGTGAATATTTTATCTATAAAAACGTCAAAATTGGTGTGACTATTTGTGAAGATTTGTGGAATGACGAGGCTTTTTGGGGACAAAAATTTTATCAAGTTAACCCCCTCATGGATTTGATTGATCAGGGCGTGAATTTAGTTGTTAACCTATCAGCTTCTCCCTACAGTTGTGGCAAGCATTGCCTGCGAGAATCCTTGATTAGCCACAGTGCCAAGAGATTTAATGTGCCTTTGATTTATGTTAACCAAGTGGGGGGCAATGATGATCTCATTTTTGATGGGGGTAGTTTTGCTGTCAATAACCAAGGCAAAATTATTGGGCGATCGCCGTTATTTCAAGAAGACTTAGCCCTGCTCAATTATGACTTAAGTAATGGGGAGTTAACTGGGCAAAAGTTAGCTAGTTTACCCATGGTGGGTACCGAAGAATTGTGGCAAGCATTAGTATTGGGAGTGGGAGACTACCTCCACAAATGCGGTTTTAGTAAGGCAATTTTAGGTCTGAGTGGCGGCATTGACTCTTCCCTAGTGGCGGCCATTGCTGTGGAAGCTTTGGGCAAAGAAAATGTGCTGGGAATTTTGATGCCTTCTCCCTACAGTTCTGACCACTCTATTCAGGATGCCTTGGCCTTGGCAAAGAATTTAGGTATGACTACCCAAACTATTCCCATTGGGCCGATTATGGCCACCTATGACCAGGCCCTAGTACCCCTTTTTCAAGATACTCCCTTTGGCCTTGCCGAAGAAAATCTCCAGTCTCGTATCCGGGGCAATTTACTGATGGCGATCGCCAATAAATTTGGCCATTTACTTCTCAGCACTGGCAATAAATCGGAATTAGGGGTGGGTTACTGCACCCTCTACGGGGACATGAACGGTGGCCTAGCGGCGATCGCCGACGTCCCCAAAACCCAAGTATTTGAACTATGCCGTTGGCTCAACCGGGAGCAAACCATCATTCCCCCCAGCGTTCTGACTAAACCGCCCAGCGCCGAACTCAAACCAGGGCAAGTAGACACCGACTCCCTTCCCCCCTACGATGTCTTGGACGGCATTCTTGGGAGATTAGTCGAAAAACATCAGTCTCCCCAGGAAATCATCAACGCAGGCTTTGAGCGGGAAGTCGTACTAAAAATTTGCCAACTAGTGCAAAAGTCAGAGTTCAAACGTCGCCAGGCCGCCCCGGGACTGAAAGTCACAGATCGAGCCTTTGGCAGTGGTTGGCGCATGCCCATTGCCCAAGCTTTCCATCCCCAAGGCAGTTAATTTCAGCGGCAAAGCTATATTTCAGGGGCTAACTAGTCCGGGAGGATCATTGAATTTTTTCCCTGGACTACGTTAGGATTTATTAATGTAAAAAAAATATAACCACAGTCAAATTGTCTCCAAACTTGGCATCTAAGCTTAGCGTTTGCTTAGAATAACTTAATTGCGTTTATTTAAAAATCAATAATTTCTCTTTTTTGGAACGAACAAATGTCATGAATTCCTCGCTTTACCATGGTGAAAAAATCCGCCATTGGTTTCCTAACTCCTCCCTAGATTTTGTTTCCTCACTACATGCAATGTTGGACAATTTGTCAAAATGGTTTCGTAATTTACCTATCCCAAATTTTAGTAACAATTCCTTGTTTCTCCGTGGAGTTAGTAAAGTTCCCAACTCTCCCCAATTTAATGACCCAATTCAAAACCTGGCCTGGGAAATGGCCCATTGCCTGGAGCAAAAAAAATTTCACCTCCATTACCAACCCCAGATTGATATCAAAACAGGAGCTTTATTGGGAGTCGAAACCCTCATTCGTTGGCACCACCCCCGCCTAGGCTTTATCTCCCCTGCCGAGTTTATTCCCATTGCCGAACAAACCGGATTAATTGTCCCCATGGGCTACTGGGTACTACAACAAAGCTGCCTTCAATACCAGCGCTGGCTTTCCCAAGGCATTCCTCCTTTCAAGTTATCGGTCAATTTATCCCTACGTCAATTACAGGAAGCGAACTTAGTAAGCGAGATAGAAAGTATTGTTGCTCAGACTCAAATAAGTTACCAGCAAATTACCCTAGAAGTGACAGAAAGTCTTATGCTTTATGAACCAGGGGAAACCATTAATCGCCTCAATCAACTAAATGAAATGGGCATACAAATCGCCATTGATGATTTTGGTGTCGGCTATTCTTCCCTCTCCTATCTCAAGGATTTACCTCTCCAGACTTTAAAAATTGATAAGTCGTTCTTAGATGACCTTTTGACTAGGGAAAAAAATCAGGTAATTCTCCAAAGCATTATCGAACTAGGTCATCGTCTAGATCTAAAAATTGTTGCCGAAGGCGTGGAGAGTGTAGAACAGTTAGCCATGCTCAAATCCATGGATTGCGACTATGGCCAAGGCTACCTTTTCAGTCGCCCTCTAACTGATCAAGATACTACTGCTTTTTTTCGCACATCATCCTTTCTGGAAACTCGCTGCCTAGCTACAGTCTAAAGAATCCGTTTTTGATTTGTTGTTAGTATGCTTTTAATATTTAAATACTCCATAAATTCCACTCTTGATTCCAGGCCAATGCCGTCTCTAAGGCCGGGGAAATTAGTCAAAATAGTCTAAATCTTCAAAATTCAGCAATACACAATACCATTAAATAATCAGCCAATTGCTCCGCTAATTAATTAAATCCAACCTTCTAAATTTCCATCCACTGTTCAAGCACCATAATGAGCAATTCAGTTTTGTCCACTTCTTCCCCAGGTAATATCCAAACTCGGCAGGCGATTCCGGCCCAACTCCTCTATTCCCTCGTCAACCAAAAAGCTAGCGGCAAACTTGTGGTACAAAACCCCTTTGACGAATTTGTTTATTGGCAAGTTTATTTGGGGGATGGTCGTATTCACTTGGCCAACAGCGCCAATGGTTGTTCCGAAAGACTTAATTATTTGATTGGTAGCACCCTTCGTCAGAAAGGCATTGAACTGCCATCAAGAATTGCTGACGATTATATTTTTCTTTCCGGGCTCTGGAAAAAGGATGTTTTTTCCTTTCAGCAAACCCGCTCGATTCTGACCCAAGCGAGCCAAGAAGCCTTAGTTCAGGTACTTTCCTTACCTAAAACATCCTA
This sequence comes from Synechocystis sp. CACIAM 05, assembly GCF_010222815.1. Classification (GTDB taxonomy): domain Bacteria; phylum Cyanobacteriota; class Cyanobacteriia; order Cyanobacteriales; family Microcystaceae; genus Synechocystis. The sequence goes on from NZ_CP019225.1 coordinate 1,902,335, forward strand.
TCGTTTTAATCAAGAAAAAGAACTGAGCGAACTATTTTTAAATTTAGAGTTAGAAAAAACTATTACCCCCATCAAACATAAAATTCGCTATTGGTGGGAACTGAGGTCCTATATTAACTCGCCTTTCCAGCGACCCCTAGTGGAAAATTGGCTTAGTCTGCGCCAAAATTTGGTAAAAAATAACCTCCATGGCCAACATTGGCTAAAACGCTTCCACACCTGCTTGGAAAATCTAAATTGCTTATACGAAATTGCCGGGCATTTGGAAATCAGTACTTTGGAGTTGGCATTAATGCTACAGCCCATGGTCAAGACTGGCGAAATCAAGATGCTGCCTTATCAAGAAATTCAAACGGATGACCGCCCTTTGGTGGCCTATGTTGACCATAGGGAAGTCCAGCAGCGCATGATGACCTATTCTTTGGAGAAAGAAGGCTATCGAACCTTAGTACTCGATGATCCCTTTCGGGCTTTAACGGTGTTGTTGAATTCTCCCCCCAATCTGATTATCATAAATACTGACTTGCCGGACATGAACGGTTATCAACTCTGTTCGTTTTGCCGTAAGTCCAATCAACTTAAAGATGTGCCGATCCTACTATTGGGGAAAGGTGACAATTTGATCAGCGGTATTCGTATCAAACTTTGTCAAGCTTCTGGGTACTTAAGTGAGCCTTTTGTTCCAGAAGAATTACTCGACCGGGTGGCAAAACTCCTTCCCACCAATAAAACCAACTCCTGACGGCTTTTCTGCGTGATGAAAAGACAGTTTCAAAGGAGCGATTTCTGTTCCCAGGTACTGTTTTCCTTGATTCTAATCCAGATAGCAACCCACCATATTATTAATCCTAAAATTACAAAGTAGCTAAAAGCTACGCACAAAAATGAGTTTGTACCGTTTGATTTACAGCAGTCAGGGCATTCCCAATTTACAACCCCAGGATTTAAAAGATATCTTAGAATCTTCCCAAAGAAATAATCCGGCCAATGGCATTACCGGACTGCTCTGCTACAGCAAGCCGGCTTTTCTGCAGGTATTGGAAGGAGAGTGTGAACAGGTTAATGAAACCTACCACCGGATTGTGCAAGATGAACGCCACCACAGCCCCCAGATCATTGAGTGTGTGCCGATCAGAAGAAGAAACTTCGAGGTTTGGTCTATGCAAGCGATCACGGTGAATGATTTGTCAACGGAACAGGTTAAGACTTTGGTATTGAAATATTCCGGCTTCACCACCCTACGCCCCAGTGCGATGGACCCGGAACAATGTCTAAACTTTTTGCTAGACATTGCCAAGATTTACGAGTTGTCCGATAACTTTTTCCTCGACCTCTAACTGCGTAAACTAACGGCAAATTGTTCGGTCAAAGCTTCACGAATTTGATTATGTAGGGGTTCGACATCGGCATCGGTGAGGGTTCGATCGCCGACCCGGTAGGCCAAACTAAAGGCGAGACTCCGTTGTCCGGCGGGGACGGATTGCCCCCGGTATTCATCAAACAGTTCCACCTGCTCGAGCAAATCGCCGCCCGCTTTAACCATGGCTTGGGTAAGTTCTGCGACGGTCAATTCTAGGGGAGCATAGAGGGCTAAATCCCTGGCCACCGCTGGGTAAGGGGAATAAGGACGGAAATGGGGAGTACCCAGAATCTGGGTTTCCATGGCTTGGTATAGGGGGGTTAGGGTGATTTCAAAGGCGTAAACCTCATCAATCAGACCTTTTTCCCGGCGTAATTGGGGATGGAGTTGCCCAAAGCGTCCCAACTCTGTTCCGTTACAGCTCAACAGGGCGGTGCGACCGGGATGGAGGCGGGGATCTTGGCGATCGCCACTGTAGGTGACGTTTACCCCGAAACGCTGAAAGATGGCCTCTAATAAACCTTTGGCATCGTACCAGCCCATGGGTTGGGGTTTACCGCCCTGGGGCCAGGTGCCTTCAGTAATCTGGGATCCGCCGCAAATGCCCGCCAGGTGGTCCGCTTCACCGATGTCTCCTTCGTTCTGCCAAAAGACCCGACCCACTTCAAAGGCATTCAAAGCCCCATTATTTTGGGCCTGGTTGTTGGCAAAGGCGGTAATCAAACCATCGAGTAAATTGGTGCGGAGAGCGGAATATTCCGCAAAGAGGGGGTTAGCCAGCATCACTTCAGACCCGTGGGGTTTCACTAAGGAGTAATGAACTACCTCGGTTAAACCTACTCCTCGACAGGCTTCCCGTAGGGCTAACTCAGCTTGATAGGAGGGGGATAAACCACCGGCAATGGTATTGGAGGGTAACTGCTCACAGAAGTGGTCATAGCCGTACAGTCGGGCTACTTCCTCAATTAGGTCAATTTCCCGTTCAATGTCCCGTTGACGGTAGGAGGGTACTGTCACAGCCCACACCGGAGTGTCACTGTCTGATTGTCGGGTTAATCCACAACCCAGATCGGTCAAAATTCTTTCCACATCTTCAGCGGTAATATTACCGATGCCGGTGGGGGTGTTTACTTCACCCAGCAATTGTTGCAAGCGTTCCAAACGCAGATTAATTATCGCTTCCCCTCGGTCTTGCCGCTGATCGGCTTTACCTTGGCGGACTACGGTGCCCCCGGCCAATTCCGTCATTAGGGCAATCGCCCGGTGCAAAGCTACTTCCAATTCACACCGGTTTACGCCCCGTTCATAGCGGGTGGAAGATTCACTGCGGAGATTAATGGTCTTACTGGATTTGCGGATGGTGACCCCATCAAATAGGGCGGTTTCCAGCACAATATTTTGGGTATTTTCATCCACCTCTGTAGCGGCTCCCCCCATCACCCCGGCGATCGCCACTGGTTGGTCTTTGGCAGTAATCAATAAATTTTGGGGTTGCAAAGTCCGTTCCTGGTCATCCAGGGTAATTAACTTTTCCCCTTCCTCAGCAAAGCGTACCCCCAGGGCAAACCCTTCTGGGCCAACTAGGGTTTGCAATTTATCCTGGTCAAAGCTGTGCAAGGGCTGACCCCATTCCAACAGCACGTAATTGGTCACGTCCACCACGTTGTTGATGGGCCTAGTTCCTGCCGCTAACAGTCTTTGTTGTAACCAATCCGGGGAAGAACCCACTTTGACTCCCCGTATTACTGTGCCCACATAGGCAGGACAAGCCTGGGGTTCCGTCACATTAATGGGCAAATCCTGGTCGGATACCGATACCGCTTTTATCTCCGGTAGGCTCAGCTTACCTCCAGTGAGGGCGGCCACTTCCCTGGCTACCCCCACCATACTGAGGGCATCGGCCCGGTTGGCGGTGGGGCTAATTTCTAGAATGACATCGTCTAAACCGAGTATGGGCCCCACAGGACTACCCAAGGGCAAATCTAAATCAGAAAAAATATGAATACCTTCAGACTCCTTACTCAGACCCAATTCCGCTAGGGAACAAATCATGCCGCAAGATTTTACCCCCCTTAACTTGGCGGGTTTAATTTTTAGATCTACTTTGGGTAAGTAACTGCCCAGGGTGGCCACCGGTACCAAAATATCTGCCCTGACATTGGCAGCACCACAGACGATGGTAGAAGGCTCCTCTGTCCCAATATCCACCACGCAAACGCTTAATTTGTCCGCATTGGGGTGTTTTTCCCGGGAAATTACTCGCCCCAGCACCACCCCTGCCGCCCAGCTCCGACGGTCTTCAATTTCTTCCACTTCCAAACCGGCGATCGTTAGCAATTCCCCAAGCTCTTCTGGAGACAAATTAAGTTCAACCAGGGATTGCAGCCAGTTGACAGAGATGCGCATGGGTTTCCTTTTCTACTGATTTTTATTAATGCTTGCTTAGTTTGCGATGGCGTCAGCGGCATCCATTGTATCGCTGAAGGCATTACCCCAGGCCGCTCCGGGTCATGTTTACAACTTTCGGAACAAATTTATAGCTCTGGAAGCTCAATGAACCAAAGTTTCCCACTAACTAGCCTAAAATAGAGTGGCCTTCCCCATCCCATCAACCCTCGGAAAATTTAACGAATTTAATACAGCATAGGTTAATAGGTTAGTCTTACATCACACCATCTGGTGAACCGGAATGAGTTTTTGCGTTAATCCCAATTGTCCCCATCCGAAAAACCCCAATAATGTGCAGGTATGCCAGGCCTGTGGGAATAGTCTGCGCCTTAATGGCCGTTACCAAACCTTGGGTTTATTAGGAAAAGGGGGATTTGGGGCCACCTTTGCCGCAGCGGACGTGGCACTGCCGGGGACTCCCATTTGTGTGGTGAAGCAGTTACGGCCCCAAACCGATGATCCCAATGTGTTCCGCATGGCCAAGGAACTGTTTGAGCGGGAAGCCCAGACCCTGGGTCGGGTGGGCAATCATCCCCAAGTGCCCCGTTTACTGGATTATTTTGAGGACGATCACCAGTTTTATTTAGTGCAAGAGTATGTTAAGGGCCATAATTTGCACCAAGAAGTGAAAAAAAATGGCACTTTTACCGAGGGGAGTGTCAAGCAATTTTTAACAGAAATATTACCTATCCTTGACTATATCCATTCCCAAAAGGTTATTCATCGGGATATTAAGCCTGCCAACCTCATTAGGCGACAAACAGACCAGAAATTAGTGCTGATCGATTTTGGGGCAGTGAAAAATCAAATTGATTCGGTCCTCTCTTCCAACACCTCTGCCCAAACGGCCTTAACGGCCTTTGCGGTGGGCACTGCCGGCTTTGCTCCCCCGGAACAGATGGCCATGCGGCCAGTTTACGCCAGTGATATTTATGCCACCGGGGTAACTTGTTTGTATTTACTAACTGGCAAAACCCCCAAGGAGATTGATTGCAATAGCCAAACCGGGGAGATGGACTGGGAAAAACATGTGACAGTTTCCAGCAAATTTGCTGAAGTGATCCGCAAAATGTTGGAACTTTCTGTGCGCCACCGTTACAAGAGTGCCCAACAGGTGCTGGATGCCCTGGAGATGCCCACCTATGAGGATGGCATGATGCAGGGCATGGTTTCTACCCCCTTTACTACCCTAACAGGAGCTGGGGACGAGCCGGCCACGGGTATCCGCATGGGGAATAGTTCTTCTCCAGACTATGGCGACCCATCCACCCGATTTAACACCAATGTCCAGCCCAGGGACCCTAGTTCCACTAGCCTGAATACTGGCATTAAAACCCGCACAGCTAAACCCAGGCCAAGTCCCAGGGATAGGGCCACCAGCAATATTGAGTCTCCGGCCACCAGGGTGCGTCCTGCCTCCAATGCGGCGGATGGGGGCTCTGTTGGGGCAGGGGGGATTGACTACAACATGGTTAACCCAAAACCCTTTTCCCGTCGGGAAGAAGAAAAGCAGGCGATCGCCAACCAACCGGAGACTAAACGTTGGAATGGCAAAACTTTTTTGGCGGAGTATGCCCAGGGTAAACGGGATTTTGCCGATCAGAATTTAGTGGGCATAGTGTTAGCTAAGGCGTTTGTGCCGGGGATTAATTGTTATCAGGCTAATCTGACCAATGCTAATTTTGAGCAAGCGGAGCTCACTAGGGCAGACTTTGGCAAGGCCCGCTTGAAAAATGTCATCTTCAAAGGGGCTAATTTGAGCGATGCCTACTTTGGCTATGCTGACCTGCGGGGGGCAGATCTACGGGGAGCAAATCTCAACGGTGTTAATTTTAAATACGCCAATCTCCAGGGGGCCAATTTCTCCGGGGCGGATTTGGGTTCAGCCAAAGTATCCCCAGAGCAGTTGAAATTGGCTAAAACCAATTGGCGCACGGTTATGCCCGGTTCTGGTCGGCGGAGATAGGCTTAGGTCCAAAATCTCCACTGTTTCTGACCAAACCAAGCATTAGGGCAAAAACTCCCATTTCCCCCTTAGGGCCAGAGCGTCACTAGCAGTGTCAGTAACCCTAATTAACTAGTCCGGAGCGGATGGCCCTCACCGCCGCCTGGGTGCGGTCATTGGCGCAGAGCTTGTTGAGGATATTCCGTACATGGGTCTTAACTGTGCCCACGGTGATATAGAGTTTTTCCGCAATGTCGGCATTACTACAACCGTCCACAATCAACTGCAGAACCTCCAGCTCCCGTTCCGTCAACCCATAGGACAAAGAGGTGCGGCTGGGGGAAGATGGTTCCGATGGCTCCGCCCCTGGGGCATGGGCCAAAACTATTCTGGCGATCGCCGGATCAATCCAGGCAAAACCACCATGGGTGGCTTGAATCGCTTCAATTAACAATTCAGTGCGGCTATCTTTCATGCAATAGGCATCGGCTCCAGCACTGAAGGCGGCCAATACTGTTTCTTCTTGGTCATTGAGGGTCAAAATTACTACCCGACATTGGCAATTGAGCGGGCCTTTTTTCAACTGTTGGGTGACATCAATGCCGTTCATGTCGGGCAGGCCAATATCGATGATTACCACATCGGGCCGTGTTTGTTGCATCATCACCAATCCCAACCGGCCATTGGCGGCTTCCCCCACCCACTCAAAACTGGGTTCCATGGTCAAAGCATCCCGCAAACCTTGGCGAATCAAATCTTCATCTTCAATTAAGGCAATGCGAATTTTCTCCATGGTCAGGACATTGGCAATGGTATGGGATAATTTTTCGTCACAGTAAGCAGGGTCTAGGCAAGGGCAGGTCCTTACCCAATATTAGGCACCATATCACTGGATCAACCAGTATTACGCATTCCGGCCGCAATACCGTTAATGGTTAACAGGGCTCCCCGCAGTAGTTCTTCTTTGGAATAACGACGGTAACGCACGCCGCTGGTCTCCGCTTCCTGGGTTACTTGGCGTAAACGTTTCAGTAGGGAAATCTGCAGTAGCCCCAGGGGAACAATAGTACGATTTCGTAGGAGTACCGACCGTTGCAAAGAGCGATCGCCGTCCAGGAGGTGGGGATGGGCCGTAATTTCCATGGCAAAGTCCCTGGTTAATTGATACTCTTGCTTGATCTGCTGGAAAAGGCGATCGAATCGTTCCCGGTCTTCTGGCTTAGATAGCTCTTGCACGTAGTGGGAAGCGATGGTGAGGTCCACCTTGGAAAGGGTCATTTCCACCTTCGAGATCACCATGTTGAAGAAAGGCCATTTGAAATAGAAGTAACGCAACAACTTCATATTTTTGACCGGGTCTTGGTCCACAAAGGATTTCAACGCCGTGCCCACCCCATACCAAGCCGGCAGCAGGAAACGGGTTTGGGTCCAACTGAACACCCAGGGGATGGCCCGCAAGCTACTGAGGTCTGCTTTACCCCCCTTACGCCGGGCAGGGCGGGAACTGATCTGCAACTCACTAATTTCGGGAATGGGGGTGACGGCAAGGAAAAAGTCGAGGAAGTCCGGTTCCTCGTAAATTAAACTGCGGTAGGCTCGCCGGGCAGTGCAGGCCAACTCCTCCATAATCCGGTTCCAGGGCTCAATGAAATCAAAACTACTTTTGAGTAAACTAGCTTGGATCACCGCCGTAGTCAGGGTTTCCAGGTTATACAGAGCCAATTCCGGCAGGGAATATTTAGAGGCCAATACTTCCCCCTGTTCCGTAATTTTGATCCGACCGTCTACGGTGCCTGCGGGTTGGGCCAAAATTGCTTTATAGGCAGGACCGCCCCCCCGACCGACGGAGCCACCCCGACCGTGGAACAGCCGGAGAATTACCCGATGCTTTTGGGCCACGGCTTGCAGTGATTTTTGGGCCTTATGAATTTCCCAGTTACTGCTCAAAAAGCCGGAATCTTTATTGCTGTCGGAATAGCCCACCATAATTTCCTGGAGATTGCCGGGATTTAGTTGGGCTGTGGTGGTGGGAATTTGGTAATAATCCGGGGCCTGACTTTGCAACTCTTTTAAGGAATGGTAACTGCCCGCCAATGTAGCCCGGTAAAAAGGCAAGCTGAAAAGAGAATCCATAATCCCCGGAGCATTTTTTAGATCCTCCACTGTTTCAAACAGGGGCACAATGCGGAGGGAATTGGAGGCGGTGGCGGGATCGTACAATCCGGCTTCCTTGGCTAGTAACAATACCTCCAACACATCACTGGCATCGTTGGTCATGCTGATGATGTAGGTCTGGCAAATATCTACCCCAAATTCCATTTGCAGATGACGCAGGGTACGGAGGGTTTCAATGGTTTCCCTGGTTCGCTCCGAAAAGGGCATTTCCTGGGGAATTAAAGGACGGCGGGTTTGCAGTTCTACCCCTAACCAGGCTAATTTATCTTCTTCGGCCATTTCTTCGTAGGGATTGGTCAGCACCCCCATATACTCAGCAATTTCGGCGATCGCCTCGGCGTGGCGGGAAGATTCCTGGCGAAAATCCAACTGGGCCAGGTTAAAGCCATAGACTTCCAATTGGGTAATCAAATTTTCCAACTCCAGGCAGGTTAAACCCGTTTCGGTCAGATTACGCTGAATGAGTCTTAATTCCTCTAATAATTCTTCCCCAGTGCGATAGTGATTTTCGGCCGGCATTGTGATCATCGTTTGCCGTTCTTCTGGGTTGGCTAGACGATTATTACGTCGCAAGGTGTTTTCCAGCCGTTTGGTAACGTAGGCCAGCTTCATGCGATAGGGTTCCTGGCGATAGCGGAGGGAAAGTTCTTCGTAAATTTCCGGTAATTGAATGCGGTCCCGTTCTAAAGAGTCCAACAATTCCTGGGAGACTTTGCACCAATGGAGGGAAGGGCTAAGAATGGCCACCAGTTCCCCCAAACTAAACAAATATTTCCCCAGCACTAAACCCCGCTGGTAACAGGCCGTCTGCCAGGTCACTTCTGGGGTTACGGAAGGGTTGCCGTCCCGATCGCCACCGACCCAGGAGCCAAAATAACAAAAATTAGCCCGGGGGGCCCGCAGATGGGGAAAGGTTTCTTTAATAGCTTGTCCTAACCGTTTGGACAATTCCGGTACAGCGTCGAACAGTACTTCATCAAAATAATGGAGGGAATAGTCCACTTCGTCCAACACCGTGGGTTTGAACTGATGAAGTTCGTCGGTACGCCACCAAAAGCGAATTTCCTCCGTTAATTGGGCGATCGCCGTTTTTGCATCCCAGGTGTTGAGCCAGTCCCGACCGGTCACAGAACCCTGGAGTTGATCTAGTTTACGAAGAATGCGGTCCACCCTTCTTTGTTTGCGCCGGATGGTGTGACGGACAATTTCCGTGGGGTGAGCGGTGATCACCAGGCGAATGTCCAGATGATCCAATAAATTTTGGATATGTTGGGGGGGCACATTGAGGCGTTTTAGCTCCCTCATTAACCAATGGAACGTACCTACAGAAGCTTGCAATTCATTCTGGTCAATGCCCACTGGCAATGGTTCCGTTGACGCGCCTAATCGGGATGGGGGGACCATTTCTTCCTCATTGCCCGCCTGCTCATAGAAGTTGGTTTCCTGGGAAGCTTCCCAACGATTCCGTTGTTGCTCGTTTTGTTCGTAGTGCTGTTCAACGATGTTGATCAACTGGAAATATAGGGCAAAGGCCCGAGCCGCCCGGATGGCATCATTGAGTTCTAAATGCTCAATGCGCTGGGTAATGCCCATGATGACTTCTTCGGAAATTTCGCTGGTGATCGCCTCATGGGTACCCTGAAGCCTTAATTCCGTCAGCAAATCCACCAACTCCTGGCCACATTCGCTTTGGAGCACCCTTTCCCACAATTCCTCCACCATCTTTAACCGCTGGTAAAGCACCGACTCTTCTTCAGAGTTGGAGCCATTGCCATTACCAGACCAGTTAGTGGAAAGACCGAATGCAGGAACTGCCAAGTTCATGGGAACCTCTAGGACAAGATGGTGACGCTAACAACATCCAGAATGCGTTGCTACTGTACAAGATACTACGGGATTATCCCTACCTCACTCCGCATCCCAGGCTACAGCCAGCGATTTGTCGATGCCCCTCCCAGATTAGGGCAGAAAAAAACCCCTGGAGCAGGGGGAGGAAGAAGACAATGGACTAGGACACTAAAAGCCAAAATCACCGCAACCATAGATGAACAAAAACTAAATAGTGGCGCTTAGTAAGCTAAAGTTTCCAGGGTTTGACGAAGGTAGTGGCGCACTTGGGCGTCCAGCAGGGGAGGGGCCACAGTTTCTGTTTTAGACACCACAGCCTCGCCGTTATCATCCTGCCAGCATTTGAAACCGGAGCTATCGGCGATCGCCAATTTGAGACTGTTCCAGATGGCGGAATCAGAGTTAGAAGCAGATGCAAGGGTAGCAGTAGTCATATTTTTATATCTCGCAGTGGTGGTCAGGAAGCAACGAACGGGGTCCGACGTGACTTTGAGGTAACAGCCAAATACAGCTATTTTGTCGGCCTTAGCTCAACTACCTTCAGGTTAACCCAACTCCGGCGAGCTGGACTGTCAACTTAAGCACAATTGTAAAGAAAATTCAACAAACTTGCCATCACCGGGAATCAATGGACTGGGTTAGGATTGGGGAGAAGGGGAGCATTTTCCCCCTGGTTGCTAATTTTCCGGCTTTAACCGCAAGCCCAAGCTATTTCCTATGTCCCCTGTTTATCTCTGGATTGTAGCAGGCACCATACTCTGCCTTGTGGAAGTTATCTTCCCAGTGGATTTTGTGGCCGTTGTGATGGGATTAAGCGCTGTGGCTACCGCTGGGGTGGCCCTATTGGTCCCCGGCAGTTTTGCGCTCCAGTCTCTTTTTTGGTTGGGGTTATCGGTGTTGTCGATTATTTTACTGCGGCGTTTTCTGCCCCGGCCCAGCCGCAAAAGCATTCTCCAGGATGCAGTGGAAGGGCAATGTCTAACAGCTATTTTGCCCGGGGAAACCGGTCGGGTGCTCTATGAGGGGAACTCCTGGCGAGCGGAATGTCAGGATCCAGATGTGGCGATCGCCGTCGATGAAAAGGTTTATGTGGTGGGGCGCAGTGGCAATACGTTATTGGTTTATCCGGCTAATGCTCTCCCAGGGCGATCAGACATCCAACACCCCAATTTCTGATAAGAAGAGTGATGCGAATTTTGGTAACAAACCCAGCCCCCATGACCTGTTTACCCCCGTGGATAATTATTGATCCTTGGCTCCAGCAATGGTTGGCGGAGGACATTGGCCGGGGAGATTGGTCTACCCAGGGTCTCGGTTTACAGCATCGAGGCCAGGCCCGCTGGGTGGCCAAAGAAGGCGGTGTGATAGCTGGATTGCCTATAGCCGCGCGTATTTTTCAATTGTTAGATTCTTCCATGGAATTTGAGGTCTTGGCTGGGGAAGGGCAAACGGTGACGGCGGGTACGGTGGTGGCCACCATGGCAGGGGATTTAGGCAGTTTACTGACCGGAGAAAGGGTTGCTCTCAACTTAGCTATGGGTTTGAGCGGCATTGCCACCATGACGAAACAATACGTCCAGGCGATCGCCGACTATCCCACCCGCTTTGTCGATACGAGAAAAACCACCCCAGGGCTGCGGGTGTTGGAAAAATATGCCAGTCGTTTGGGGGGAGCCATTAACCATCGCTTTGGTTTGGATGATGCGGTGATGGTCAAAGATAACCATATCCAAGCGGCGGGAAGCATTACCCAAGCGGTGCAAACCCTACGGCAAAATTTACCCTATCCCCTGGCCATTGAAGTGGAAACCAGCAGTTTAGAAGAAGTGGAAGAGGCGATCGCCGCCCAGGTGGAAATCATTATGCTGGATAACATGGATACGGCAACCATGACCCAGGCAGTGGAGCTAATTCGCCAAGCTAATTCCCTAATCCGCATTGAAGCTTCCGGCAACGTTACCCTGGCCAACATTACGGCGATCGCCAGCACCGGGGTGGACTTTATCTCCAGCAGTGCCCCCATCACCCGTTCTCCCTGGTTAGACTTAAGTATGCAAATTGTACGAAATTGAACAAATCTGGCTAAATTTATCCCTAGCCTCGGAAACTTAAACTGAAGTCGAGCCATCTTCAATAGGCAGTGACGGCTTGCCCGCAGTCCATGGCTATTTTCCTCTGCTTCCCCCCAGCCCCAAGTTTTTATGAGTAACTCTGATTTCCTGTCTTTTTTCCCCGAGTCTGAAAACGCTGGCCCAGCAGACGTTAGCGTCGAAGAATTGGCCCTACTGTTCAATGGGTTGAATGAAGAAGTACAGGAACAGGTAAATTCCTCTGAAAATGAGGATTTCAGCGCCATGTTGGACGGCATCGAAATGTTGGAAGAAATGTTGGTGGAAACGGAGCTAGCAGGGGAAGAAGCTCTCCAGGAAATGACCCCCTTGGAACAGGAAACGTCCGTCATGTTTGAAGGAGACGATTTGCAGTATGAAGAAGTGGATGAGGATAACTTTGCTCCCAGTGTGCTAGTTCCGCCTTTTCTCCGGGCCCATGAAGCCTTACAGGAACAGGTTGTTAGTCTAGGACAACGTCTAGCTGCTACGGAACAGGAACTCCTGGGGCACCAACGTCGGGCTTCCAGTGCTGAGAATTTAATTCAAGACCAGGCGATCGCCCTCACCCAAGCCCAGGAACAATTGGCCCATACGGTGGCGGAATTGCAGGTTTACCAAGAAGCGTGTAAACAGCAACAGTTACAGGTGGAAACCCTGACGGAACAGTTGGCCGCCAGCCAGGATTTGATCATTGCCCAACAAAATCAGTTGCACAGTGGGGAGCATAGCAATAGCAATGAGGTGGAAATTCAAGAACTTCGCACCCAGGTTAATGGTTTAAAGGCGGAAAATGAACAACTAAAAGGACAGATCACTGGCCACGACTCAGAGGTGGCCCGCTTTGAGCAACAACTTGCTGAACTAAGTGCCCGCTTACAACGACAACAACGCTACGCCCTCCAATATAAATCTGCCTTGGAACAATACCTCGCCCAACCCGACCTCCTTCCCATGGAAGCCATTGGAGAGGTGGTAGCTAACGTAACAACCCAATCTAAGGAAGTGAAACCCTGGGCCAGCGTGGGGGATGTGTTGGCTTCATTTACCAGGGGCAATGCCGAGCCGGCCAGTGCTCCGGTGGCGGATCTCACACCGGGCTTGGTAAATTTTTCCCCTTCCCCGGACAAAGAGCCTGCTGACCGGCCATCGGCAAGCAAGAAGGAGCGAAAAGAGCAAAAGAATCAAGCAGAAGAAGTTCCTTTTTCCCCTCCCTTGGAGCAAGCTAAATCCATTGCCCCTATCCCCGCCATTGACCGACTCAGTTTTGCGGTTAAGGAACCAAAACCTTCCCGTCGCCCCATTGATTTACCTGGCTTTTTACCCCGCTCTACTCCAATGGGGTAATCTTCAGCGGTAATGTTGAACAAAGACGGTAGAGATTGATTTTCTTACTGTTACTTGGGGGCAGTTTATTTTTCTTAGATATTCATGAGTAATCTTTCGATCGCCGATGGGATTCGCCTCGGCATTGCAGTGGGGGTGGCCAAGACTGTTACGGCCGTGGTCAAAGCCCTGCGGTTGGGGTCTGCCAGTGTGTTACCGGGGGAAATTGCCCGTCGTTTACATCCAAAGATGTTGGGACTGTTGGCCCAGCAGGTGTCCCAGGGGGTAATTTTAGTGGTGGGCACCAACGGCAAAACCACCACCTCGTTGCTATTGCGAAAAATTTTAGTGGATCAGGGCCATCGAGTCACCCACAATGCCACCGGCGCTAATTTAATCAATGGTTTAATCACCGCTTTACTCGCCGATGCCAATTTGTTCGGGCGTTTATCCACCGATTTTGCCATTTTAGAAGTGGATGAAAATGTGCTTCCTTTGGTGTTAAAGGATTGTCAACCCAGGGCAATTTTGGCTTTGAATCTTTTCCGGGATCAACTGGACCGTTACGGCGAAGTGGATAGCATTAGCCAGCGTTGGCAAAAGGCGATCGCCCCTTTACCGGAAAACACCATCATTGCGGTCAATGCCGACGACCCCACCCTCTCCCATCTAGGGCAAAGGTTAGCCCAACGGGTTTGTTACTTTGGCCTGAGCGAGCCGGATTTGTACCTGGAAGAAATTCCCCATGCGGTGGATTCCATTTACTGTCCCCAGTGCGGCACTTCCCTGGATTATCGGGGAGTTTACCTTTCCCATTTGGGGGATTATCAGTGTCCAAGCTGTGGATTCCAAAAAAGTCAGCCCGCTTTCCACAGTAGTGAGTGGCCCCAAATTCTCATCGGTGTTTATAACAAATACAACACCCTCGCCGCCGGTTTGGTAGCCCAACAATTGGGGGTGAACACAGAAAATATTTTCAACAATATTCACAGTTTCAAGGCTGCCTTTGGGCGGGCGGAGGAATTGGACGTAGAGGGCAAACATGTCCGTATTTTGTTGTCTAAAAATCCAGTGGGTTTAAATGAAACCATCCGGGCCGTCAATGACCTCAAACTCCAGGGACAGTGCTCCACCACTTTGTTAGTGCTCAATGACCGTATTGCCGATGGCACCGATGTTTCTTGGATTTGGGATGTGGATACAGAACCCCTAGTAGCTTCCGGGGGCACTTTTGTTGTCAGTGGCGATCGCCTTTATGACATGGCTCTGCGTTTGCAATATAGCCAGGAAAATTTAATTCAACCTAGCCAAGCGGAGGAACCGTGGGATGGCCAGACATCAAGGCTAATTTTGGAAGAAAATCTCGAAAAAGCCGTGCAGATTGCTTTGGAGCTAACCCCAGCAGAGGAAACTCTCCATATTATTCCCACCTACACCGCCATGTTGGAAGTGCGGGGCATCCTCACTGGCCGAAAAATTCTCTAGGACTTGTTGGAGTCCCCCTGGGCTCCCAATGATGGGGGGGGATTTTTATTAAGACTCCCGCCATGCCAGCATGAGTAACGCATTGACAATACCTGCGGCCACGGGGGAACCACCTTTGTTACCCTCAACCCTAATTTGCGGGCAAGGTAGTAAGGACAAGGCTTTTTTCGCTTCTAAAACCCCAATGAAACCTACCGGAACACCAATAACTAGGGCCGGTTTTGCTTTACCTGCGGCGATCGCCCGACAGAGGGTTAACAAGGCGGTGGGGGCATTGCCGATGACATAGATAGCTTCGGGAAATTGGGCAATACAGCGGTCCATGCCGGTTTCAGTGCGGGTTTTTCCTGGGTCAGCGGTGGTAGCAAAATCGATCGCCGTTTGGATGGGGTTGTTAAAAGTGCGCTGGACTAAACCTTGGATGCCCTGTTTGACCATATTCACATCCACCACAATGGTTTGGCCGTGGCGTAAACTTTCTATTCCCCTGGCGATCGCCTGATGTTCCGGCAGATCTGGATCAAACTCAGCCTGGGGTAAATCCGGGGCAAAACGGAGTAAATGCAAAAAATCAAAATCCGCTGTGCTGTGGATCACCCGGCGGGCAATGGCATACTCCTGGGGAAATAAATCATGGGGCCCCACAGAACGATCAATGTGGGCAAAGCTTTCTAGCAAAATGGGATGTTCTAGGGGAATCATGGGTTGTTAGATTCCGGCAAAATCCGACCAATGGTGCTATTTTCCGGGCGGAAAGTTTCTTGGGCCACCCGTTGAATATCCTCTGGGGTCACCGCGGCGATCGCCTCTAGGCGGGCAAACAAATTACGCCAATCCCCGGTGCGGACGTTATATTTCACCAGCAGTTGGGCCATGCCCATATTGGAATTGAGGGATTGCAAAGCGGAAGTTTGCAGTAAATTTTGGGCCCGCTCCAATTCCTCCGGGGTAACGGGTTCCATTTTTAGCCGTTCAATTTCCCCATGCAGGGCAGTGCTAAGGTCGTCCAAACTGCGACCGGGGGCACTCTGGGCATAGAACATTAATAAATTGGGAAATTTATCCGCTGGAAAACCGTTAAAGCCCTGGGCCATCAACGCCAACTGTTTTTCTTCCACTAGGGATTGATAAAGGCGGGAAGTGCGGCCACTGCTCAAAATAGTCGTCATCACGTCAAACACCGCACTGTCAAGGTCGTCAAAAGCGGGGCTATGGTAACCCTCGAAGTACCAAGGTTGGGAGGGTAGGGTCAGATTAATTTCCTTCTGCTGCGTCTGGGGGGGCTCCACCACCGTGACCTGGGGCGTAGGGGGGCGCTTGGGGAAACGACCAAAATATTTCTGCGCCAAACTTTTTACCTGGTCAACCTTAACATCCCCCACCACAGCAATGGTCATGTTACCGGGGATGTAGTATTTTTCATAAAAATCCGTCACGTCCTGGCGGGAAAGATTGCGGATATCCTCGTCATAACCAATCACCGGGCGGCGGTAGGGATGTTTGGTAAAAGCTGTATCTAAAAATTCCTCCACCATTTGCCCCACTGGGTTATTTTCGGTCCGCATGCGCCGCTCTTCCAGAATCACCTCCTGCTCTTGGTAAAATTCCCGAAATACCGGCTCTAAAAACCGCTCCGACTCCAGGGACATCCACAGTTCCAGTTTGTTAGAAGGCAAACTGTAAAAGTAAAAAGTAGCATCGGCACTGGTGGCCGCATTTAAACCCACGCCCCCGGCCATCTGGATAATTTGACCAAATTCGTTTTGCTTGATTAAATCCTGGGCCTGCTGTTGGATTTGCTTAAATTGCTCCTGTAACTTTTGCTCTGCTGTCTTATCTCCTTTGGCCCTGGCGGTGGTGATTTGGACAAACACTTGGTCTAACTGATCCAACAACTGTTGTTCCTGGGCAAAATCCTTGGTGCCAATGCGTTCCGTTCCTTTAAACGCCATGTGTTCCAAAAAGTGGGCCACCCCCGTTTTTCCCACTGGTTCGTCCACGCCCCCCACGTCGAAGTAGGTGTAAAAAGAGACCACTGGAGCCTCATTATTTTCCATCACAATAAATTTCAAGCCATTGTCGAGTTGAAATTCCGTTATCCTCTGGATCGCCCGGTTGAGGTAGGGAGTAAGGGTTTGGCTATTGCGGTTATTGGTGGGGGCCAAATCGGCGGCGATCGCCGGATGGGACCAAAGCCCAGGGCCATGGAGAACCAATATTAGGGCGGAGACCAGCAAACAACGGAACAGGGAACGGAAGACAGGCAGAGGCATGGGGAAAATGAATAACCAACGCAAACTATTTATAGCAACTACTTTAGATGATCTGGGCTGACAACCTTGGCGCTTGCCGGGAGGGATCAATCAACATTAAAATTTGTAACAGTGCCGATTTAGCGGGCCAGTCAAAGTCAAATCAAAGGGTAAAGCCGAAATGCGTGTTGCAATTGTGGGAGCAGGATTGGCGGGAATGGCCACCGCAGTGGAATTGGTAGATGCGGGGCACGAAGTTGAACTGTACGAAGCCCGTAGTTTCATCGGCGGCAAAGTGGGCAGTTGGGTGGACGGCGACGGCAATCACATTGAAATGGGTCTGCACGTTTTCTTTGGCTGTTACTACAACCTTTTTAACCTGATGGAAAAGGTGGGGGCCAAGCAAAACCTACGGCTCAAGGAACATACCCACACCTTTGTTAACCAAGGGGGCCGCATTGGCGAACTGGATTTTCGTTTCCTCACCGGTGCTCCCTTCAACGGATTAAAAGCATTTTTCACCACGTCTCAACTGGACACCAAAGATAAAATTGCCAACTCCATCGCCCTGGCCACCAGTCCCATTGTGCGGGGCTTAGTGGACTTTGACGGAGCCATGAAAACCATCCGAGATTTGGACAGAGTTAGCTTTGCAGAATGGTTCCTTAGCAAAGGGGGCAACAAAGGCAGTTTGAAAAAAATGTGGGACCCGATCGCCTATGCGTTGGGTTTTATCGATACGGAAAATATTTCTGCCCGCTGTATGCTGACCATTTTCCAACTGTTTGCCGCCCGCACGGAAGCGTCAGTGTTGCGGATGTTGGAAGGTTCCCCCCAGGAATATTTACACAAACCCATTCAGGAATATTTAGAACAACGGGGCACCAAGTTTTACACCAGGCACAAAGTTAAGGAAATTAAAACCAAAGTTACGGACGGGGAAACCAGGGTAACGGGGTTAATTATCAATGACGGCGTAGAAACCAAAACCGTAACCGCCGATGCTTATGTGGCCGCCTGTGACGTGCCGGGCATCAAAAATTTGTTGCCGGAAAATTGGCGCACCCAATGGGACTTTTTTAACAAAATCTATTACCTGGACACCGTTCCCGTCGCCACGGTGCAACTGCGCTTTGACGGTTGGGTAACGGAGATGAATGATCCCGCTAAACGCAAACAGTTGGAACAGGCCTTTGGCTTAGATAATTTGCTCTACACCAGCGACGCAGAGTTTTCCTGTTTTGCCGACCTCGCCCTCACTAGCCCCGCCGACTATTACCGTCCAGGGGAAGGTTCCCTATTACAACTGGTATTGACCCCCGGTGATCCCTTTATGAAAGAATCCAACGAGGCGATCGCCTATCGGGTACTCAAACAAGTCAAAGCTCTTTTCCCCTCAACGGCGGATTTAAATATGACTTGGTACAGCGTGGTGAAACTAGCCCAATCTTTGTACCGGGAAGCACCGGGCATGGACCTGTTCCGCCCCAGCCAAGAAACCCCCATTGCCAACTTCTTTTTAGCCGGTAGCTACACCCAACAGGATTACATCGATAGTATGGAGGGGGCTACCCTGTCCGGTCGTCAAGCGGCCCAGGCAATTTTGACCAACCAAGCCCGTTTGCAAACTGCAGTCCTGGCATCTCAGTAATTTTGGTAAACATCGGCAAAACCCATGGCTAATTGGTTAGAACATAGTGTGCAAGTGGAAGTGGATGCCCCCATCGAATTGGTGTGGCAACTGTGGTCTGACCTGGAGCAGATGCCCCGCTGGATGAAATGGATTGATTCCGTCAAAGTACTTGAGGACAATCCCGACCTTTCCCGCTGGAAGTTGGCCAGTGGCAGTTTGGAATTCACCTGGTTATCACGGATTACTAAATTAATTTCCCAACAAATAATCCAATGGGAATCGGTGGATGGTTTACCCAACCGGGGCGCAGTGCGTTTTTACGATCGCCATGGCAAAAGCATTGTCCGCCTCACCATCGCCTATAACGTACCGGGCTGGTTGGCATTGCTAATGGATAATCTCTTCCTCGGTCGGGTGGTGGAATCCACTATTCAAGCTGACTTGGAACGATTTCGGGAATATATCAATAATTTGCAGGCTTCCTGAGGTAAGTTTGCGCTGAATAGTAGAACTAAGACTAATGGTGCCGATTACTGATCAACATTGAAAGGATTAAGTAAACAAACTCCCGTAGCAACAAAATCCTTCACATTGCGAGTAATTGGGAATGTCGGGTTTGGTTGTTTGGATTAATCACTTAATCGGATGGAGAAATCTTGCAGAGATTCATCGTAAACCTGAACCAAAGAAGACACAGGCTTGGAATTTAACCAAACGCTGTACAAATGGGCGAAAATTTAGACACTGTGCAGAGTTTCAATAGGATAAATTCAATGAAATATTTCCCTTTGAGCAATGGGGAGCAGATTCCCGCCCTGGGTTTGGGAACATGGAAATCGTCCCCTCAGGTAGTGGGTCAAGCCGTTGAGCAAGCTTTGGACTTGGGGTATCGTCACCTTGACTGTGCTGCTATCTATGGCAATGAAGCAGAAATTGGAGCTACTTTAGCCAAGGCTTTCACCAAGGGGGTGGTCAAGCGAGAGGAACTCTGGATTACCTCCAAGCTGTGGAGTAATGCCCACCATCCCGACGCGGTTTTACCTGCTCTCGAAAAAACTTTGCAGGATTTGGGTCTAGATTATTTGGATCTATATCTAATCCATTGGCCGGTGGTCATTCAACCCGATGTTGGATTTCCTGAATCCGGTGATCAGTTACTACCATTTACCCCGGCCTCCCTAGAAGGAACCTGGCAAGCGTTGGAGAAGGCCGTTGATTTGGGACTCTGTCACCATATTGGGGTGTCTAATTTCAGCCTGAAGAAGTTGGAAATGGTGCTGTCCATGGCCCGTATTCCCCCCGCTGTCAATCAGGTGGAATTGCACCCCTACCTCCAACAATCAGACTTGCTAACGTTTGCCAACTCGCAAAACATTTTACTAACAGCCTATTCTCCCCTGGGCTCTGGCGATCGCCCGGCAGCCTTCCAACAAGCAGCAGAACCGAAATTACTAACTGACCCAGTGATTAATGGGATTGCAGCTGAACAAGGGTGCAGTGCGGCCCAAGTCCTTTTGGCCTGGGCCATTCAACGAGGAACCGTAACCATTCCGAAGTCGGTTAATCCTGAACGACTAGAACAAAATTTGAGGGCGGCAGATATCACCCTCACGGATAGCGAGATGGCGAAAATTGCCCTATTAGACCGTCATTACCGCTATGTGTCGGGAGAGTTTTGGATGATGCCGGGCAGTCCCTATACGTTACAAAACCTATGGGATGAAATTTAAACCTTAAGATATTACAGAAACTTATCGCAGAGGGAAGAAAGCGTGATGACTCTCGAACCGAACCAGGAACAACTGAAAAAAATGAAATCCCATCCTGGTTTCATTGCCGCCCTAGACCAAAGCGGTGGTAGTACTCCAGGGGCGTTGGCCGATTATAGAATCGAACCCAATACCTATTCTGGTGACGACCAAATGTTCGCACTGGTGCATCAAATGCGGACCAGGATCATGACCAGTCCCTGCTTCACTGGCGATCGGATTTTGGCCGCAATCCTGTTTGAGGACACCATGGACCGGGAAGTTGATGGGGAGCCCACGGCCAACTACCTTTGGCAAAACAAACAAATCGTCCCGATTTTGAAGGTAGACAAGGGACTGGCCGAAGAAAAGGATGGAGTCCAGTTGATGAAGCCCATACCCCAGCTTGACAGCCTGCTAATGAAGGCCAGGAAACAGGGCATCTTCGGTACCAAAATGCGTTCATTTATCAAACATGCCAATCCCGCCGGTATCGAGGCGATCGTGAACCAGCAATTCGAGCTAGCCCAGCAGATCATTGCCGCCGGCCTGGTGCCAATCATTGAGCCGGAGGTGGATATTCACTGCTCGGAGAAAGCTCAGGCGGAAGCGTTACTCAAACAAGCCATGCTGAAACATCTCAACCAATTACCCAAAGGACAGTGGGTGATGCTCAAACTCACTCTGCCGGAGCAAGGCAACCTTTATAGCAATTGCATCGAACATGCCAATGTCTTGAGAGTGGTTGCTTTGTCGGGGGGCTACTCCCAAGCGGAAGCTAATAAACGTCTATGCAGGAATCACGGTGTCATAGCAAGCTTTTCACGAGCTTTGACTGAGGGACTAACGGCCCAACAAACTGATGCTGAGTTCAACACCATGTTGGACGAATCCATTGAAAAAATCTATCAGGCATCGATTACGTAGTCCATGTTAAGTAAAAATCCCATACCTTTAAGGAGCTAAGGGGCACCCGAATCACAACACGGTGAAACTTGCCCCTGCCATCCTCTTGTCTGACTTTACCCTTTAATATCATTCAAAAAATTCAAAATAAATTTTCCAAAATGCACTCAGTCAAATTGTGGTAGCCCAAATCATTAAAATGGGCGTCGTGTTTATGGTACATGTCTCGATTCCAAGTGCAGATTTCTAGCAAGGGAACATACTCCAATCCTATTTGCTTGATATCACTTCCAATTTCCAGGGAGTACTTATTACTGAAAGTTTCTCCTTTTTCCGGGATATGGACGACACGAACAACCGCGTTGGGAAAACTATTTTTAATCTCTCTTAAACTAGCTAAGGCATTTTTGTATAGCTCGTTTTTGTCATACTCATTAGCCTGATTAAATTTAAGATGAGGACAAAAATGAACGAGTGAACTTTGATTTTTGCCCAAACTATACACATCACAGGCTAGATTATACAGACGTAACTGTTGCAGAAAATTTAGCTTGGTTTCCTCCGAAGAACCCTTAGTTTCATATAATTTCTTGGCCCGGTCTACCAATTCTTCTTGACTATCGTTGTAGTCGGCAATGTACATAACTGGAGGGTAATTTTCTACGCATTCCTTAGTGTTTGCTTGCTGGCAAAACCAGAGGGCTTGGTCTTGGATTAACGGATACCACAAAGTCCGAAAAAAGTCATTACCAATGACCATGATATTAATTTCATCAAAATGCGCCTCATCTTTAACACTTGTCAGTAATTGTTGAAATTGTTTGACCCCAGCGCCGGTGATACCAAGGTTGTATAGACTGATCTCTGGGCGATCCAAACGTCGCCTTAGTTGACTGATCCAGGACTTATTGCCCCCATCTCCGGCGGTGAAAGAGTCACCGACAAACACAACTTTTTTGCCGGGGGCGGAATCAAAATTGTAGTCTACGTCATCTATAAAACCGAGGTTATTGGTGCCATAGACAATGTCGTAATCAACTTCATCCCCATAGATAGCAACACTTCTAATTTTCGTTCTTGGCTCATACCTAACAGTTTTATCCTCCGTTCTCACCAGGGAAGGCTTGGTAAAAAATAAAATTCGGTCATAGAGACTGTATTTACCTATGCCAGTTAACCTCAATGCAATTTCAGCTATTACCAAACTAAGGACAATTGAAGCAAGAATTAAAGCAGTATTTTGACCAATTTTAATAATTTTGGGGGCGGGCATTGTTTTATCAGAAAAATAGGTTGAATGCCCCTTTACCTAAGGCAGCGGAGGATGTGAATGGAACAATGGGGGCAATGAGATTTCCATAAAGTACTCTATTTTGCTCCTTTTCCATCGGAAGACACGGCAACAGTAGACCGGGGACAGACCGAGTTGACATATCAAGTTTTTTTGATGTAAGATTATTCCATCAAGTTTTTTTGATGGGTTGTCATGGTCAATCGCATTAACCCCAAAGCCATTAAGGCTGGGGGAACGCTCAATTTGTTTGAAAAATACCTTACCCTCTGGGTTGCCCTTTGTATCGTCATTGGCATTGCCCTGGGGAAGTTATTGCCCGCGGTGGCCCAAACCCTCGATTCCTGGAGCATTTATAACGTTTCCATTCCGATCGCCATCTGCTTGTTTTTCATGATGTACCCCATCATGGTGAAAATTGATTTTTCCCAGGCACGACAAGCGGTCAAGGCTCCTAAGCCGGTGATATTGACCCTGGTGGTGAATTGGGTAATTAAACCGTTTACGATGGTGATTTTTGCCCAGTTTTTCCTGGGTTATCTTTTCGCCCCGTTGTTGACTGCGACGGAGATAATCCGGGGGCAAGAGGTAACCTTAGCCAATTCCTACATTGCCGGTTGCATTTTGCTCGGTATTGCGCCCTGTACCGCCATGGTATTGATGTGGGGTTACCTTTCCTATAGCAATCAGGGTTTAACCTTGGTGATGGTGGCGGTCAATTCTTTGGCTATGCTATTCCTTTACGCACCTTTGGGTAAATGGCTGTTGGCGGCCAGTAACTTGACAGTGCCTTGGCAAACCATTGTCTTGTCGGTGTTAATTTACGTGGGTTTGCCCCTGGCCGCCGGTATTTATAGTCGTTACTGGATTTTGAAACATAAGGGACGGCAATGGTTTGAGAGTCAATTTTTGCATTACCTCAGCCCGATCGCCATTGTGGCTTTGTTATTGACGTTGATTTTGCTCTTTGCTTTTAAGGGGGAATTGATTGTTAATAATCCTCTGCATATTTTTCTAATTGCCGTGCCGTTATTTATCCAAACCAATTTCATCTTTCTCATTACCTATGTTCTGGGGTTAAAACTCAAACTCAGTTACGAAGATGCCGCCCCCGCCGCCCTGATCGGTGCCAGTAATCATTTTGAAGTGGCGATCGCCACCGCTGTGATGTTATTTGGCCTCAATTCTGGAGCTGCTTTGGCCACCGTAGTGGGGGTATTAATTGAAGTGCCAGTGATGTTAATGCTGGTGGAAATTTGCAAAAAAACAGCCTTTTGGTTCCCCAGGGACCCGGAAAAAGCCACTTTGCTAGACCCCCGTTGTATAAATCAAGAAATTAGGATCTAAAAACGTGTTTGGAAAGTTTTATTCTGCCCCCTCAATCGACCAACTAAAGCTCCGGCAATACTGGGGAACTTTCACTCAGTTTCCCCCCAAATTTTGGGGGCCAGGGGGGCTTTTAAAACAAGCTCTAACCAACTTTGCCTAATTGCCAGCAATGACCAACTTTAACCATCCTCCCCGGATTTTATTTCTCTATGGTTCCCTACGGGAACGTTCCTACAGCCGTTTACTGGCGGAAGAAGCGGCCCGCATCATCACCACCATGGGAGCGGAAACCAAATTTTTTGATCCGAGGGAATTACCCCTGCGGGGCCAAGTTCTGGATAGCCACCCCAAAGTTCAAGAATTACTAGAACTAAGCCAATGGTCTGAAGGTCAGGTGTGGTCTTCTCCGGAAATGCACGGCAACATTACAGGAATTCTCAAAAATCAAATTGATTGGATTCCCCTGGAAATTGGTTCCATTCGTCCCACCCAGGGCCGCACCCTAGCGGTGATGCAGGTCAGTGGTGGCTCCCAATCCTTTAACGCCGTTAACACCATGCGCATTCTTGGTCGTTGGATGCGGATGTTTACCATTCCCAACCAATCCTCC
Organism: Synechocystis sp. CACIAM 05; assembly: GCF_010222815.1. Taxonomy (GTDB): domain Bacteria; phylum Cyanobacteriota; class Cyanobacteriia; order Cyanobacteriales; family Microcystaceae; genus Synechocystis. The sequence continues at coordinate 1,926,799 of NZ_CP019225.1, forward strand.
GTGGCCAAGGCGTATCAGGAATTCCATGAAGACGGCACCATGAAGGATTCCCCCTATCGGGACCGGGTGGTGGACGTAATGGAAGAACTGTACAAATTCACCCTGCTACTGCGGGACAAGGTGGACTATTTGACCGATCGCCATAGTGAAAGAAAAGCCAAGGCCAATACTGACGGTTAATGTTTTTTGCCAACGCAACTAACTCGAATTCGCTAACTATCTCAATCAGTTAATCAATTTAACCAAGGCTCAAACCATGAAAAAAGTCATGTTCGTTTGCAAACGTAATTCCTGTCGCTCCCAAATGGCAGAGGGCTTTGCCAAAACTTTAGGGGCCGGCAAAATTGCTGTTACCAGTTGTGGACTGGAATCTTCCCGGGTTCATCCCACCGCCATTGCCATGATGGAAGAAGTAGGCATAGACATCAGCGGCCAGACCTCCGACCCCATCGAAAACTTTAACGCCGACGATTACGACGTGGTAATTTCCCTTTGTGGCTGTGGGGTTAATCTGCCGCCGGAATGGGTAACCCAGGAAATTTTTGAAGACTGGCAACTGGAAGATCCCGATGGTCAATCATTGGAAGTTTTTCGCACCGTGCGGGGCCAGGTTAAGGAACGGGTGGAAAACCTGATCGCCAAAATTAGCTGATCTGCCCCATCCCCATTGATACCAACGATACCAAACCCCCAATTTGGCTATATGCTTAGGGAAATGGCTTTTTGCCACGAAACTTCACTAATCGTTATACAAGTTAATCAAAGGAGGGTTGTGGATCTTGGAAACCAATAAAGAAAGGATATTGGTGGTCGATGACGAGGCCAGCATCCGACGCATACTGGAAACCCGTTTATCCATGATTGGCTATGAAGTGGTGACCGCGGCCGACGGTGAAGAGGCGATCGCCACTTTCCATGAGAGCGACCCCGATTTGGTGGTGTTGGATGTGATGATGCCCAAGCTGGACGGCTACGGCGTTTGCCAAGAACTACGTAAAGAATCGGACATTCCCATTATCATGCTCACCGCCCTGGGGGATGTGGCGGATCGTATCACCGGGCTAGAACTGGGGGCCGATGACTATGTGGTCAAACCCTTTTCCCCCAAAGAATTGGAAGCCAGAATTCGTTCCGTACTGCGGCGGGTGGACAAAAACGGTATGCCAGGCATTCCCAGTTCGGGGGTGTTGCAAATTGCCACTATCCGCATTGATACCAACAAGCGTCAGGTGTACAAAGGGGACGAGCGCATCCGGTTAACGGGCATGGAATTTAGCCTGTTGGAACTGTTGGTGAGCCGCTCCGGTGAACCCTTTTCCCGTTCAGAAATTCTCCAGGAAGTGTGGGGTTACACTCCTGAGCGCCATGTGGACACTAGGGTGGTGGATGTACATATTTCCCGCCTGCGGGCCAAACTAGAGGAAGACCCCAGCAATCCCGAATTAATTCTTACTGCCCGGGGCACCGGTTACCTGTTCCAACGCATTCTGGAACCGGGGGAAGAACCGTAATTCCTAGGGATTTACCGAGGAATTTTCAGCCCATTGCCAGTTAATTGCCACCATGAGTGCAGATCCCAATCGTATTGTTCGTTTATTACCCCTTGGGGCGGGCAGTCTCGGGGGACTGTTATTGCTAATTAACCGCCTTTCCACCCCCATGTTAAACCCTTCCCAAGCCCGTTCCGATGTGGTGGGGGTAATTTTGGCGGGGATGCTGGTGTGTGTCTGGCTAATTTGGCAACGGATTCAGCCCAAGTCCCCGGAAGCGGTGGTGCTAGAAGGCAAAGAAGGCTTTGATTTACTGGATAGTCTGCCCCAGGAAATAAAAACAGAGTTAGCTTGGGCTTCCCATTTGCTCTTGACTAATACGGTCACCCAAACCATGGTGGTCTATTATGATCGCCAAGTATTATTGCGCCGGGGCATTTTAAGCGAACAACCGGAAGTTAAACTAGGGCCTATTGTGGAACGGGTAATGAAAACCCAAAAGCCAGTTTATTTGGTGAATTTACCCCTCTATCCCGGTCGGGTGGAGTTTGATTATTTACCCGCCAACACCCAGGGTTTAATCTGTCAGCCCCTCGGCGATCGGGGTGTGTTAATCCTAGGAGCCAATATTCCCCGCAGTTATACGAAACAGGATGAAAATTGGGTCACGGGCATTGCCGATAAAATTGCCCATAGCTTGAGCATGCCCATCAATGCTTAACGGACAAATTTGAGCCAAGCAAAAATTTCCGCTGTGGTTAGGCTGAGGTCCAAACCATTTAATACTGGCAATAGTTCTTCCCTATTGTTCATCTCTGAAGCTTCAACACCGTAAAACTTTGGTGGGTACTGGGGAAAAAAAACTAAAATTGAACGTTCCTCTGGATTGATGAGCCACCCCAATTCACTGCCCTGTTCTAAACAATAGAGAATATTATTAATTACCTTTGTCGCACTTTGCTGGGGGGAGAGAATCTCAATTATCCAATCAGGGCAACTCGTAAAATGATTAGCAATATCTCCATCCGTAGTTAGGGGAATTCTTTGCCAACGAAATACAGAAATATCCGGTACCAGGGAACGATTAGCAAAGGTACAGCGTAACTCCGGCAAAGCATAGGCGAGACAAAGAGGCTCGGCCACTTGGTTAATGGCCTGGCAAAGTCGGTATTGCAATTGACTATGCTGTCCCTGGGGCATGGGTTTTTGAGCAATAACTCCGTTCACATATTCCCACGCCGGAGAGTCTTCAATGTGGGATAGAGTGAGAAATTCCCATAGCGTTGTGATGGGGCTAGAGGCAAGCATAGTAACTATTCTCACAAGATGAGTTTATTCTGCCATGTAAGCATTTTAAGTATAACTCCGCCATGATCAACGTTCCAGGTAAGTTAAGCCAGCCAGTCTGACATGCAACTCAAGTCTAAAAAATAGCAAATTACCTCAAATTCTCTCAGCTAAAGTTAGCCAACGTTCTGTTTTTTGATCAATACTTTCACTTAAATTAGCTAAGCGTTCCGTCAGGTTTTGTAATTCGGTAAAATTGTCGTTGGAATTCTGGTAGAGTTTGGCTTCCAGTTGGGCTTTTTCTTCTTCTAATTGGGGAATTTGTTGTTCTAGCTGTTCGTATTCCCGTTTTTCTTTATAAGAAAGTTTTTTCGAGCCATTATCTTGCTTAACGGTGGTGGAGTTAGAAGTCGGGGAGTGGGATTTTTTAGATTCAGTTTCTTCTTGATTTGCCCTAACCTGTTCTGCTTTTTTATATTCCAAATACAAACTATAGTTACCGGGATATTGCCGCAGTTCTCCTTCTTCCTCAAAAGCAAAAATGGTTTCCACAGTGCGGTCGAGGAAATAGCGGTCGTGGGAAACCACAATGACACAACCGTTAAAATCTTCGAGGTAATCTTCCAACACCGCCAGGGTTTGCACATCCAAATCGTTGGTAGGTTCGTCCAAAATTAAAACATTGGGGGCTCGCATCAACACCCGCAGTAAAAATAAACGGCGCTTTTCTCCCCCGGATAACTTAGAAATGGGAGCAAATTGTTGATTGGGAGGAAATAAAAATCTTTCTAACATCTGTCCGGCAGTAATCACTTCGCCGTCGGTGGTTTTGACCAATTCCGCCACACTTTTGAGGTAATCAATCACCCGTTGATTAGGATTTAAACTCAGGTCATCGGAGTGTTGATCAAAATAGCCAAAATGAATCGTGCTACCAATTTCCACTGTGCCTTGGTCCGGCTCCAATCTGCCAGTGATCATATTCATTAAAGTGGATTTGCCCACGCCATTTTTGCCCACAATTCCCACCCGATCAACCGGGGTGAAAATATAGGAAAAATCTTTGATTAGTTGTCTATTCTCAAAACCTTTACTGATATTCTCTAGCTCTACCACTTTTTTGCCAATGCGTCGTCCTGCGGTGCTAATTTCGACCTTTCCAGTCCTCGTTTTAAAGCTGGTTTCCTGCATATCCTGGATGCGGTCAATGCGAGCTTTTTGCTTAGTGCTCCGGGCTTTGGGACCCCGCTTTAACCATTCCAATTCTCGCCGCAACACTCCCCGGTGTTTTTTCTGACTGCTCTGTTCCGATTCCTCTGCTTCCGCTTTTTTGGTCAGATAATAACCATAGTTACCGTTGTAGCTATACAGTTCTCCTTGGTCAATTTCCAAAATACGGTTCGTCACCCGGTCTAAAAAATAGCGGTCGTGGGTAATCAGCAACAATGCTCCTCGGAACCGTTGCAGGTAACTTTGTAGCCATTCCACCGAAAAAGCATCCAAATGGTTAGTGGGCTCGTCCATCAACAGCACATCCGGTTGGGACAATAATGCGGTGGCGATCGCCACCCGTTTGCGGTAACCACCGGAAAGGTCAGCAATTTTGGCATCAAGGTGATCTACCCCCAACTGGGTCAGAACAATTTTCGCTTGGGTTTCCAACTCCCAGGCACCAGTGGTTTCCATCTGAGCTGATACGGCCGACAGTTGATTAAGCAATTGCTCGTCACTGCCCTGGTGGGCCAACTTATCGGAAAGTAGTTCGTATTGTTTAACTAATTGCCACTGTTCCCCACTGTCCACAAAAACTTGCTCCAACACGGTGCGATCGCCGTCCATCTCTGGCTGTTGGGGCAGATAAACCACTTTGGCACTGCTGTTGCACCAATATTCCCCGCCATCAAAGGGTTCTAACCCCGCAATCATTTTCAACAGGGTGGATTTACCGGAGCCATTAACCCCAATTAATCCCACCCGATCGCCAGCTTCAATGTTGAAAGTGGCATCCCGCAGAATTTCTTTAATACCAAAATCTTTGCGGAGGGATTGAACAGTGATGAGAGCCATACGGGGAAATTTACCAGGGAAAATTGGGCAGACTGGCAAATTACAAGCCTTGGTCTGGGCTCCATTTTATCGAAAAACTGGGTTTACTCCCGGTCATCTACCATGAGAGGCACTGACTAGAATCGCCATGTCGGGACAACCCTATAGTTCGTATTTTTACCCTTCTAAAAGGGATGTATGGAGATCACAAAAATGAACAAAAATCCCCTAAAGTAGGGTAGCTTACGGCGACATCGCCCTTGGTCTCACGTTAGGAAGGCATGGATCTATCACAGTTAATTTTTAATGGTATTGCGGTGGGAAGCATTATTGCCCTGGGGGCAGTGGGGTTGACCCTAACCTATGGCATTTTACGCCTGTCTAATTTTGCCCATGGTGATTTTATGACTTTGGCGGCCTATTTAACTTGGTGGGCCAACACCAGCGGCATTAATTTGTGGTTGTCCATGGCCCTGGGTTGTGTCGGTACCATCATTGCCATGTTCATCGGTGAATGGTTGCTCTGGAAGCCCATGCGAGCCCGGCGGGCTACGGCAACAACGCTGATTATTATTTCCATTGGTCTAGCCCTATTTCTCCGCAACGGCATCCTCTTGATCTGGGGTGGCAATAACCAAAATTACCGAGTGCCTATTGTCCCAGCCCAGGATTTTATGGGCATTAAATTTGAGTATTACCGTCTACTAGTCATTGCCCTGGCGATCGCCGCCATGGTGGTGTTACATTTGATTTTGCAAAAAACCAAAGTAGGCAAAGCTATGCGGGCCGTGGCGGACAATGTGGATCTGGCCAAGGTATCCGGCATCAACGTGGAATGGGTAGTGATGTGGACCTGGGTAATGACCGCAGTGTTAACAGCCCTAGGAGGATCCATGTATGGCCTGATGACCACCCTGAAACCGAATATGGGGTGGTTTTTGATTTTGCCCATGTTTGCCTCGGTGATTCTGGGGGGCATTGGTAATCCCTACGGGGCGATCGCCGGGGGACTAATCATTGGGGTTGCGCAGGAAGTGAGCGTACCCTGGTTTGGCACTAGTTACAAAATGGGGGTGGCCTTGCTGTTGATGATCATCATTTTGTTCATCCGTCCCCAAGGTTTGTTTAAAGGCACCCAATGATGGTCAAAACAGATAAACAACGACTGGATGCCCTTTTGGTAACTCAAGGTCTATGTGAATCCAGAGCCCTGGCCCAACGGTTAATCCGGGCAGGGGAAGTGAAGGTGAATCAACAATTGGTGGATAAACCGGGCACTCTAGTAACCTTGGATGCGGCGGTGGAGTTAGCCCAAAGGCCCCCCTATGTTTCTCGGGGAGGGGAAAAGTTAGCCAAGGCCCTAACGGAATTTGCCATTGATGTGACCGGCCGTATTTGTCTAGATGGAGGCATTTCCACTGGTGGCTTTACGGATTGTTTATTACAAAGGGGAGCAACGAAGGTTTACGGCGTAGACGTGGGTTACGGCCAAGTGGCTTGGAAATTGCGTCAGGATGACCGGGTGATTTTGCGGGAGCGGGCCAATTTTCGTTACCTCACGCCCCAGGACTTATATGGGGATCAACCCTGGCCGGACTTGGGGGTGATGGATTTGTCCTTTATTTCCCTTACCAAAGTGATGGCTCCCCTCTGGTCTCTCCTCGCCGCTCCCCGGGAAGTGGTGCTATTGGTTAAACCACAGTTTGAAGTGGGTAGGGAAAAAATTGGCAAAAAAGGGGTGGTGCGGGATGCCCAAGCCCAGGCAGAGGCCATTGACCAAGTGTGGCGATCGGGGCAGAGCCTTGGTTGGCAATTTAACGGTTTAACTTTTTCCCCCATAACCGGGCCGGCGGGCAATGTGGAATATTTACTCTGGCTCAGTCAGTCCGCTGTTAACGCCTCCGCTCCAACGCTGACTCAGTTGGGGGAAATTACTCAAAAAGCTTTGGGTTCTTTCAAGGGTTGAAAGTTGGAGTTAAAAATCTACTCTTTGGCAAATTTAAGACAAAAGTGCTCAGCGGCGACAAAGTTAGAGAGAAAATCGCAACCAGACCAACAGCTCCAACGATGAAGCGGGGCAAACATGGTAAGGTTTGAGGTCGAGAATTTCAGCACAGTTAACAATTGGGTAGATGCATTTATTAATTCCAGCGGCGGGTTCCGGCAAACGCATGGGGAGCGGTCAAAATAAGTTACTTTTAAACGTTCTGGGGCAACCCCTGCTGAGTTGGACAGTGCAAGCGGCGTTAGCATCCCAGTCCATTGAATGGATTGGCATCATGGGGCAACCCTACGACTTTCCAGCCTTTGAAGCTCTATTAACTCCCCTCCACAGCCCTAAACCAGTGCAGTTAATTGTGGGGGGAGAGACCCGACAGCAATCGGTTTTTAACGGCCTCCAAGCTTTACCCCCGGAGGCGAAATTTGTGTTAATCCACGACGGTGCCCGTTGTTTGGCTACGCCGGATTTGTTTGATCGTTGCACAGAGTCTCTCCAGCATTGCCAAGGATTAATTGCCGCCATGCCAGTGAAGGACACCATCAAAATAGTTAACGCTGATGGTTGGATCACTGACACCCCCGATCGCCAAGGATTGTGGGGAGCCCAAACGCCCCAGGGTTTTGACGTGGCCCTGCTCAAAGCCTGCCATGACAAAGGTAAACAGGAAGGTTGGGAAGTAACGGATGATGCGGCCCTGCTGGAAAAATGTGGGCAACCCGTGAAAATAGTGCCAGGGGAAGATACCAATTTGAAAATTACCACCCCCGTAGATTTGGCGATCGCCGAATTTATTTTGGGGCAGAGGTCGGCAAAATCGGCGTAAAAACAAGGAAATTTCGGGGTTCGGAAAGATCAAGCTAGGATGGAAGGGACTTTGAGCCTAGCAATCCAAGGAGACTTTTATCCATGACCGTTAGCGAGATTCATATTCCTAACTCTTTACTAGACCGGGATTGCACCACCCTTTCACGCCACGTACTCCAACAACTGAATAGCTTTGGGGCCGATGCCCAGGATTTGAGCGCCATCATGAACCGCATTGCCCTAGCGGGAAAACTGATTGCCCGTCGCCTGAGTCGAGCTGGGTTAATGGCCGATGTGTTGGGCTTCACCGGGGAAACCAACGTCCAGGGGGAATCGGTGAAAAAAATGGACGTATTTGCCAATGATGTTTTTATTTCTGTCTTTAAGCAAAGCGGCTTGGTTTGTCGTCTGGCTTCGGAGGAGATGGAAAAACCCTACTATATTCCCGAAAATTGCCCCATTGGCCGCTATACCCTGCTGTACGATCCCATTGATGGTTCCTCCAACGTGGACATTAACCTCAACGTGGGTTCCATTTTTGCCATTCGGCAACAGGAAGGGGACGATCTAGACGGCAGTGCGTCAGATTTATTGGCTAACGGGGACAAGCAAATTGCTGCTGGTTATATCCTCTACGGCCCCTCCACCATCCTGGTTTATTCCCTCGGCTCCGGAGTGCATAGCTTTATTCTCGATCCCAGTTTGGGGGAATTTATTCTAGCCCAGGAAAATATCCGCATTCCCAGCCACGGCCCCATTTACAGCACCAATGAAGGTAACTTTTGGCAATGGGATGAAGCCCTGAGGGATTACACCCGTTACGTCCATCGCCACGAAGGTTACACTGCCCGTTATAGCGGTGCTCTGGTGGGGGACATTCATCGGATTTTGATGCAGGGGGGAGTTTTTCTTTATCCTGGTACGGAAAAAAATCCCGACGGCAAATTACGTTTGCTCTATGAAACTGCGCCGCTGGCCTTTTTGGTGGAACAGGCTGGGGGAAGGGCTAGTGACGGTCAAAAGCGTTTACTGGATTTAATTCCGTCTAAATTACATCAGCGCACTCCCGCCATCATTGGCAGCGCAGAAGATGTCAAGTTGGTGGAATCTTTCATCAGCGACCACAAACAACGGCAGGGTAATTAGTTTACTTAATCACTGCAAATCGTTTGAGGTCTAGGAACGTCTTTATAAAAGCCCCCCTAGCCCCCCAATTCTGGGGGGAATAGTGTTCAAAGTCCCCCAAATTTGCCAGAGCTTTAGTGAAGACATTTGGGGAGTGGATCATGACTTTTCAAACATACTCTAACGCCGGAGATTCAACTTTGTTGGTAAATCTACATTGATCAATTCTATGCGACAGTTATTGCTAATTTCTGACCTGGACAATACCTGGGTCGGAGATCAACAAGCCCTGGAACATTTGCAAGAATATCTAGGCGATCGCCGGGGAAATTTTTATTTGGCCTATGCCACGGGGCGTTCCTACCATTCCGCGAGGGAGTTGCAAAAACAGGTGGGACTCATGGAACCGGACTATTGGCTCACCGCGGTGGGGAGTGAAATTTACCATCCAGAAGGCCTGGACCAACATTGGGCTGATTACCTCTCTGAGCATTGGCAACGGGATATCCTCCAGGCGATCGCCGATGGTTTTGAGGCCTTAAAACCCCAATCTCCCTTGGAACAAAACCCTTGGAAGATTAGCTATCATCTCGATCCCCAGGCTTGCTCCACTGTTATTGACCAATTAACCGAAACTTTGGCGGAGACTGGCATCCCGGTGCAGGTGATTTTCAGCAGTGGCAAAGATGTGGATTTATTGCCCCAACGGAGTAACAAAGGTAACGCCACCCAATATTTGCAACAACATTTGGCCATGGAGCCTGTCCAGACCCTGGTGTGTGGTGACTCCGGCAATGATATTGGCTTATTTGAAACTTCCGCTCGGGGTGTCATTGTCCGTAATGCCCAGCCGGAATTATTGCACTGGTACGACCAATGGGGGGATTCTCGTCATTATCGGGCCCAATCGAGCCATGCTGGCGCTATCCTAGAGGCGATCGCCCATTTCGATTTTTTGAGCTGATATTTTAGTTAACAATTCCGAATGGGCAAGCAAAGTAAGCTACAATTTGACATTGTTCAATTTTGAGTACAGGGTGTAAAGCCGAGGAGGGCGTTATTGCTGAGCCACTAAACTTGACGGTCAGTTTGCGCGGGACATTAGAAGTCAAGGAAAACTTACAAATCTTCCGTCTGACGGGTTTGTTGGACGCATTTTCCGAGCCTACCTTCCGTAAGGTAGTCAGCGATCACATCGAAGCAGGGCCTGCCCATGTGGTGCTGGACTTGTCCACCATTGATTTTATTGATAGCTCTGGCCTAGGAGCTTTGGTGCAGGTAACCAAACTTTCCCAGAACAAGCAAGGAAGTGTACAGATTGTCACCAACCCTAGGGTTACCCAAACGGTAAAACTGGTGCGTTTGGAAAAATTCCTCCATCTCCATAATTCCCTGGCTGAGGCGATCGCCGCTACCACTGAGGGGTAATGATGGTTGGTTGTTCACGGGTGGTCCAACCATGGTGGTGCTGTCCCGTTTTGACTGCAATGGGGAGGTGCCATGACCCAGTTTAATGACCATCCCCTTTGGCAATCTTCCCTGAACCCCGCTGATGCCCCTGCGGTACAGTCCCTATCCCCCGTGGCCCTGGCCTATCTAGGAGATGCTGTTTTTGAACTTTATGTCCGTTGTTGTTATCTGTTTCCCCCCCGTCGCATAGGGGATTTTCACCGTCGGGTAGTGGCCCAAGTGCGAGCTGAACAACAGGCCCAAATTTTAACCACCCTTTTACCCCAATTAACCGACCCAGAAAAGGAATGGGTGCGTCGGGGTCGTAATGCCGCCACATCTACCTCCCGGCGAGCTAATCCCGAACTGTACCAGGCCGCCAGTGGTTTAGAAACTCTTTTAGGTTATTTATACCTCAGGGATGCCCGTCGATTAGATGAACTATTAGCCTTAATTGAACTGCCCGACGCCGCCCCCCGTTAGCCCCCGAAAGTCATGACTGAAATGCCCAAGAAGAAATTTTCTCCCCGTTCTGCCCGTGGAGATAAGCCCCGCTATGGAGAGCAGAAACCTAAACTAAAGCGCAGTGGAGATAAACCCCGCTTTAACGATGACCAGCCCCAGGGTTTTAAAGAAAAATCTGATCGCTTCCAGGATAAGCCCCGTCCCCGGACCAACGAGGATAAGCCCCGACGGGCTGGGGATAAGCCCAGCAACTTTAAGAGTCGGTTTAAAGATAAGGACAGGGATAAACCCCGCTACGGTGACGATAGACCCCGGGGATCGGGCCAGAAGCCTCCCTTTGGCAAAACTTTTCCTGCTGCTCCCCCACCGATGGACTCCGACCAAGCCCAGGAAGCCTTGGATTTACTCTACGGCCACCATGCTGTTCTAGCGGCCCTAGACGGCGATCGCCAATTGAATCGCATTTGGATTACCTCCCATCTCCGCCACGACATTCGCTACCGCACCAAAATTCAAACCGCTAAGGCCAACGGCACAGTGGTGGATGAGGTGGATAATTTTCGCCTTAACCAAATCACCCATAATGCCAATCACCAAGGCATTGCCGCCCAAGTGGCCCCTTACCACTACTGGGAACTGGGGGATCTGATTGATAAAGCCAAAAGTCAAAGCACCGCTCCAGTTTTGGTCATCATCGACAGCATCACCGATCCCCATAACCTAGGGGCAATTATTCGTACCGCCGAAGCGTTTGGGGCCCAAGGCATGGTGTTACCTCAACGGCGGGTAGCGGGGATTACTTCCACTGTGATGAAAGTGGCCGCTGGCGCCTTGGAACATTTTCCCGTGGCCCGGGTGGTAAATCTTAGCCGTGCGTTGGAAACATTGAAGGAGTCTGGCTTTTGGATCTATGGCACCGTAGCTGGCAAGCAAACTCCCCTGCATCAATCGGACCTACGGGAGCCGATGGGGTTAGTGATTGGCTCGGAAGGAGAAGGATTGAGCTTGCTCACCCAAAAACACTGTGACCATCTGATTACCATACCTTTGGCCGGTAAGACTCCGAGCCTGAACGCTTCTGTGGCGGCGGCCATCAGTCTTTATGAAATTTTTCGTCAACGGGGTTTTGATCGCCCTACCCTATCCCATACTGCCCCCGACTTCCCAGAATTTTCCGAGGATTAGCAAAGGAAACGGCAAGGTAGCAGATTTAATTGCGATTATGCCGGCAATGTAACAAAACATTGCGGTCTGGAAAGTTAAAATGACAGCAAACAAATCCCATTACCCTGTTTCTATCCTTACCCAAAGTCCTATGAAAGAACTGTGGATCCGTGTTTTGTCCCTGCTGGGCATGGCTCACTGGGTTGTAATTAGCACCAGCGCTCCTCGCTGTACCTATTATTTTGGCCCCTTTGCCCGCCGCAGTAGTGCGGAAAAGGCCCAGCTAGGCTACCTGGAGGATTTGCGAGGAGAAGGAGCCCAGGATATTCAGGTAACCATCAAGCAATGTAAGCCCGCCCGCTTGACCATTTTTGATGAGGCAGAGGAGTTAATGCCTATCCTTTCTCCCTAGTACTGAAGGCGTTACCCTTTTACCACGCTCAGTTTTCCCAGTCTGGCCCAATTCCTGGCGATCGCCGTTGGGCCTGGATGCGGCTTTGATGGAGAATAATGGGAAGACTGTCCATTGATTTTTGCCTCCCTGCCCATGACCCTGCGCCTGTACGATTCCCTCACCCGAGCCAAACAACCCCTGCAACCTCTCCACCCTGGCTTGGTGACAATGTACTGTTGCGGCATCACCGTCTATGACTATTGCCATCTAGGCCACGCCCGTACCTGTATTACCTGGGATTTGGTGCGTCGTTACCTGCAATGGTCTGGTTATGAGGTGCGCTATGTGCAAAATTTCACCGATATTGACGACAAAATCCTCAAACGGGCAGTGGACGAAAGCTCCACCATGGAGGCGGTGTCAGAAAAATTTATCGCGGCCTATTTTGAAGATATGGAAGCGTTGGGAGTGCAACCAGCGGATCTTTACCCCAGGGCCACCCACACCCTAGATGGTATTAAAAGGTTAATTGCGGAGTTGGAAGCCAAGGGCTACGCCTATCCCAGCGGTGGAGATGTCTATTACTCAGTGCGTAATTTTGACAGCTACGGCAAGCTCTCCGGACGTAAGCTAGAGGATTTGCAGGCGGGGGCCAGCGGCCGGGTGACAGTGGCTGATCCCGATGGAGCCCAAAAACAGGACCCGTTTGATTTCGCTTTATGGAAAGCTGCTAAACCAGGGGAACCAGCTTGGGATTCTCCGTGGGGCAAGGGGCGGCCGGGCTGGCACATTGAATGTTCTGCCATGGTGAGGGAATTTTTAGGAGAAACTATTGATCTACATGTGGGGGGCAATGATTTAATTTTTCCTCACCACGAAAATGAAATTGCCCAATCGGAGGCGGTGACGGGGCAACCCCTGGCCCAGTATTGGCTTCATAACGGTATGGTGAAGGTGGATGGGGAAAAAATGTCCAAATCCCTGGGCAATTTCACTACCATTCGGGCTTTGTTAGAAACCGTTGACCCCATGGCAATCAGACTTTTGGTTCTCCAAGGTCATTACCGTAAACCGCTAGATTTCACCGAGACGGCGATCGCCGCCGCCACTAATGGTTGGCACACGCTAAGGGAAGGTTTGCAATTTGGCTATGACTACGGTGGAGATTTTGGCTGGGAGTTGGCATTTACCCCCCTAGGCCCCGACGCGAACCAATGGACGGGGGCATTCCAGGAGGCGGTGGACGATGACTTTAATTTTGCCGGTGGTTTGGCCGTAATGTTTGAATTGGCCAAGCATCTACGGTCTGAGGGCAATAAATTAAAATTTGAGGGGTCCACCCCCGCCGACCTGGATTTGTTGCAAACCCAATGGATTACTTTGGTCAGTCTGGCAGAGATTCTGGGTTTGAGCCTTAATCCAGAGTCCCAATCTAGGGATGATCATGGTCTGACCGATGGAGATATTGAGCAACTGGTGGCCCAACGCACCCAGGCCAGGAAGGATAAAAACTGGGCCGAAGGCGATCGCCTCAGGGATGTCCTGCAGGAAGCGGGGATCACATTGGTGGATAAACCCGGTGGAGTGACGGAATGGTTTCGTTAGCCAAATGAAATTATTCAGGTTGGGCTGTGGCTGTATCGCCAAGAAAAATTAATCAGGCCGATGCAAGGGGACATTCTCAATTCATTGTTGCCAAAAGTCAGCCAAAGAGTAGCCCAACCGTTGCAACAATGACCGCAGAATAGGCAAGCTCAAGCCAATCACGTTGCTGGAACAACCATCCAGTTTATTAATCAACATTCCCCCTTTGCCTTCCAGGGCAAACGCCCCAGCACATTGGAGGGGCTCCCCACTACCCACGTAGGCTTGGATGGTGTCGTCATCCACATCAGCAAAATGAACTTTGGTTAACCCCGTTTGGCACAGGCAACGGTTTTGGGTGCGGTCAATCAAGGCATGGCCCGTGTACAGTTCCCCCACCTGACCCCTCATGGTTTGCCAACGGGCGATCGCCACCGCGGGAGACTCTGGTTTACCGTAGGTTTGACCATTAACCAATAAAAGGGAATCACAGCCGAGGACGAGGGCATCAGCGAATTTACTGGCCACCGTTCCTGCTTTAGCCTTGGCCAGAGCTTCCACCAGGGCCACTGTGTTGTCAGCGGCTAAGGAAGATTCATCGAAATGGCTCACGGCCACTAGGGGGCTAATGCCGGCCATTTCCAGCAAACGTTTGCGAGCGGGGGAAGCAGAAGCAAGGACAAAAGTTGGAGGCATAATTGTTATTTTTTAACTGTTATTGTACTACAAAGGCAATGCTCCCCGAGGGGGATAACCGGCCTGGCCAAAAAGGGGCGATGGGTTATGCTACGTTGATTAACACAGCCGTCCCTCAGCCAAGGACGGGGTTTTAGACCCAGTTTTTTTTGATGAAGCGAATTATCCTCGCCCTGTTGACGGTTATTTCCCTGGTGCCCTTTTTACTTTCCCTGGTGGGAAGTTTAGAGGAACCCCAAGTACAGTCTCAGCTACAACTTTCCCAAACCAATCTATTGTTGCAAGCTTCTGTTTGGCAGGGAGATGGGGCATCGGGAACATGGCGGGAAACCCTGCAAACAGCCCTATTGGAAAGTCAACCCCAACAGGGAGGGTTAAAACAGTACGAAATAGCGGTCCAGGAATTGACTGACTATCTAGACCGGCTCAAAAATCAACAAGCGGCTCTGGAAACTGCCCCCAATGGCGACCCGGCTCCAATCCAAGCAGTCATTGCCAAAAATCAAAAGACCCTAAACCAAATTCAAATTAATTTGGGGTTGCTCCAATATGCTGAAAATCAGACGAAAAAATCCCTCGATACTTGGCAATCTGTAATGAGCAACGGTGAGCCAAATGAGCAAGAAATCGCCACCGTGCTGATTGCTCTACAACAAGCCGAACCCATCCCCTCCAATGCGGAAGCGGTTATTAATAGCCAATTAAAGGGATGGTTTCGTTGGCAGGGACTGACCCAGCTTTATCGCCGCCAAGGTAATCTTGAAAGCCTCGAGCAGGTTTGTGATACCCCCGCTTGTGGAGCGTTGCAAACAGAAGTGGAAAAGGCTAGCCAGCGGGCCCTGGTGAAATTAGCCCTACTCAACAGCTTGCCTTTGTTGGGAGGAGGCATCGGTGTTTTGCTGATGATTGGACTGTTATTGCAATGGGCTTTGGGTCGGGAAAAGGCAATTCTAGCTACTAACGCCAAAACCAGATGGGACACTCCCTGGAATTGGGAAACCACTTGGCAGGTGTTGGTGGTGGGTTTCTTTTTTCCCAGCCAGATTGTTTTGCCGTTGGTGGTGGGGGTGTTACCTCTGCCCATGGCAGATTTGTCATTGATGGGCAAAGCCTTCTACGTATTGGCCACCTATGGGGCGATCGCCTCAGTGGGTTTGGGGGTTTTATTCCTTTCCCTGAAAAATTTTCGTCCCCTACCCCAGGATTGGTTTACCCTGCGTCCTAACTTCGGAGCAATTTTGTGGGGCTTGGGAGGGTACCTGGTGGCATTGCCCTTGGTGGTGTTGGTATCTTTAGTAAATCAGGAAATTTGGCAGGGCCAGGGGGGCAGTAATCCCTTGCTTTCCCTTGCTTTGGATTCCCAAAATTGGTTAGTGCTAGGAATTTTCTTTTTTACGGCTGCCGTTTTAGCGCCGGTGTTTGAAGAAATTATCTTCCGGGGCTTTCTCCTGCCGGCCCTAACCCGCTATTTTCCCGTCAGTTTAGCCATTATTCTCAGCAGTTTATTGTTTGCCATTGCCCATTTGAATGTGTCGGAAATTTTGCCCCTATTTGTCTTGGGCTCCATTCTCGGCCTGGTTTATAGCCGTTCTCGCAATCTTTTATCTTCAATGATTCTCCACAGTCTCTGGAATAGTGGAACTTTGTTAAGCCTATTTATTTTGGGTGGCAGTTGAATGCCAATAGTGCCCTGATTTTGAAAGTAAGATTCTAGAATGGTGCTGGCAGGCCGAATTTTTCTCTAGCCCCCTAACCTGTGGTGAGTCGCCAGTGGACTGGTGAGTTTTTATGGACTGGCTTTTTTATTTGTTCTTAACAGCCATTTTTTACGTTTACCGTTTAGTCAGCCTGAAATCGAGAACAGAGCAGGAACGCATTGGTTCAACGCCGGTGTTTTTCTCTACCCTCGGTTTTTTCGCCATTTTTGAATTTGTTTTTGCCGACTCTTTATTTAGACTGCCCTTATTTCACATTTTGGGGCTAATTTTTTCCTTTATTTACGCTTTCACTATCTATATTTACCTGCGGAATTTAAAAAAGGATGTAGAGGTAATTTTTGAAAAATTGGTGAAACAAAGTCAGGGCAAAGTGAGCGTACTGACTTTTATGCAGCGTACTAACATGACTAAGGAAGAAGCGATGGATTACCTGGACGGTAAACTGAGCAAACTTCCTGGCATCACCTACGAAACTTTGGGCAATATTTACTATGAATTTGACCGTTGGTAATAGTATTTTGGCTATGCTCCAGCCATTCTCACGATTAAAACAACATAGGGGCAAAAAAATCCTGGCTAGCTTTGCTAAGAAAGCTTTACAGTTCGTTACCCCATGCTTTTTTCAATTAAACCAAGCCTCAAAATTAGCCTTGAGCCCAGGAACCATGGAGAGGATAGGGAATGTGGTGCTTTAATTTCAACGTGGCGATCGCCGGAGCAGTAATGTCCTGAGCATCAAGAATCACTAGTTCGGAACGGTGCAAATCAGCTTTATAAATCAAGCAGAGCAACCAACCATCATCTTCAGCCACGCCACCGGGTGGGGGCACAAAAATCGGTTCCCCGGCAAAACCATGGGGGGCAAAGGAACGTAGAGTTTCAGTGCCGGACTCTAGATCTACTTTGAGAATGGCCTGGAGGGGAGCATTGCCTGTGCTGTGGTGGGCGGCTCCCATGTAAACATAGCGATATGGACGACCAACGTGCTGGGGATGGATGACGGGGAACTCGCAACAACGGCTAATCATTAAATGTTTTTCCACCGTGGCTACTGCGGGATCAATGGTGAAACGCCATAGCTGTCCGGGATCCAAATTGTCGAAATTCGTACTACGAAAATCCCCATCGGCATCTACCTGGGGTAGGGAATTGTAACAAATGGAATCGAGAATTATTTTGCCAGCCTGCTCAAAGGCATTGGCATGGTGGAAAATAAAACCTGCCTGTACCGGAATTCTTTTTATTTCTCCACCGTCCCTAGGAACGAGAATAATTTGAGAGGGTTTATCGGGATGAAATTGCACACATTCCCCTGCTCCTCGCAAACCTAAAAGGTAGGGTAACCCGTTGAGGGTAACGTTATTTTGCAGAAAAATAGCGTAATGGGGCGTGATGGCAAAATCATGAATAAAAGCGAAACCGGGAAAAGTTTCAGTTTTTTGCCGCAACAATTTGCCCTGGGGGTCTAGTTCCAGCAGGGTTAGGGTACTACTCAGTCCGGATTTGATCGAAAAAGTGACGTAGCAGGGTTGGCCCCCATCAAAAGTCGAAGCTGGGTCAATGCGGGGATGGGCCGACAGGGGTTGCCCTTCCGCAAGGATGCCGCCTAAATCATCCAAGCCAATGGTTGCTAAGTTCGATGGTTTTAAGCGATGGGGTTGTCCCCCTTCCCACAGAGCCAAGAGCCGATCGCCCCAGTAGGTAATGTTGGTGTTGGCAATGTTTTTTAGCCGTAAGTCAAAGATATTTTTGAGCCAGCCCCCCGCCGGTTGGGAACCGAAGACGCCCCGGTAGAGCATTTTTCCCGCTTTTTGCTCTTCCACGTAACCCTGGGTGCGGACAAATTTGCTCTGGAAATGTACTCGACCGCCCCCATTAAATCTAAAGGCTGTCACCATGCCGTCCCCGTCAAAGGGATGCTTCAAAGGGCGATCGCCAATTTCCAATAATCCAGGGCCGTTGCGATAGAGCGTTCCCTGGAGGTCTGGGGGTATGCTCCCTTCCACGTCTTCGACCCAATAATCCCACTCCTGGGGCTGGGACTGGTAACCTCTCAGCCAATCCTGCGGACTATAGGATCTTTGCGAGGGGGAACTGGTTGTCGGGGAAGTGACCATGGTCAATGGGGAAGTTTGTTACATTTCTTTACTTTTACCATTGTAACGTTCTCCGCTCCGGGGAACTGGGGGTTAAAATCTATACGTAAAGAATCTGAAGTTTTTCCACTTTCGCCCAGGGAGGTAAATGATGGCGACCGAAGTTTTAAACAAGCCCAGCAATAGCACAATCCGCAAACACGCCCCCCGTTACCGGGTCTTACTGCACAACGATGACTTCAACTCCATGGAGCATGTGGTGCAAACTTTGATCCAGACGGTGGCGGGCATGACCCAGCCCCAAGCGGTGGACATTATGATGGAAGCCCACGTTAACGGCATGTCTTTGGTGATTACCTGTGAGTTGGAACACGCTGAGTTTTACTGTGAAACCCTGCGGAGTCACGGGCTGTCCAGCACCATCGAACCGGACGAATAGACCCTAATTTTTTCTTGATGACAACGGTTGATCCGGTGGAACTTCAGCGGCGGAGGGCATTAGACATCCGTAACTCGCCAACTAAGTTTGAGGTTGAACCAAAAGTTCCAGAGGGTCACTAGGGCGATCGCCAGGGCGTTGGCCAGGTAGCGGTTGAAGTGGGAAAAGTTAAAGAAGAAATTCAACAGCCCCAGGTTAATGCCCAGGCCAGCCCAGCAGATCAGGTTAAATTTGAGCAGACGTTTACTGACTTGGGAGGGACTATTTTGTCCCTGGGTTAGATCTTGAAAAGTCCAACGGTCATTCCAAAAAAAGTTGTTCAGGATGGCTAACTGGGCGGCGATGATCTTACTGCGGCTCAGGGGCAGATCCCCCAGGGATGGTTCCGTGAGGATAAATAAAATGGCCATGTCCACCGCCACTCCGGTTAGCCCCACAGCGCAAAATTGCAAAAACCGGGAGGAAAGGGACAATCTCAGTTTGCATAGATGCTGGAGATATTCCACATACTGACGCCAAGTGACCTTGCTTTGCCCCGATCGCCGTTCTTGAAAAACGTAGCCGACCTCCGCCAACCAACGGATGCGCCCCCGGGCCGTCACTTCAATGAGGATTTTGTAACCCACTGGACTGAGGGGACAATCGGCGATCGCCTGACGCCTAACCAAGAAAAAACCACTCATGGGGTCGGACAGACGGCCAATTACCTCCGGCAGAATTAATAAACCTAGCATCTGGGCCCCCCGGGAAAGTAGCCTTCGCACTAAACTCCATTGACTGACCCCCCCTCCTGATTGATGACGACTAGCCACCGCCAAATCTGCCCCCCGCTCCATTTCTGCCAACAGGGCCAGCAAGACCTGGGGAGGATGCTGTAAATCTGCATCAATAACTCCTAAAAAATTTCCCCTAGCTTCCTGCCAACCTCGAATCACCGCCGTGGATAAACCCCGCCCATCCATTCTCCGAATCACCCGCAATTGGGGATAGGTTTCGCTTAAGTTAAAAGCCTTTTGCCAAGTTAAATCGGGACTGTCATCGTCCACCACAATCAACTCATACCGCCCAGACCAACAGTTTTCCAACAGTTCCACCAGGGTAGTTACCATGGCTTGTATATTTTCCCCTTCGTTATAGGTGGGCAACACCAGGGAAAGGAAAATACCATCGGCCTCCCCCAGCTTGGGCACTGTTAGGGCAGTGGCTAACGATTGCAGGGGAAAATAGACCATGGACAGGGGCAGAAAAATTGACAATGACCGCCCTAATTATGGCCCGTAGAGAGGACAAGGGAAATTCCCCTCAGCCAAGGCTAGGTACAAGGGGAGCCCAACGAGTAAAATGCGATCGGGTTTTGAGCCCGTTTGGTTGTGACTCTTTTGTATTTTGTTGGAGAAAAATTGTGGATCTAAGCCGTATTCCTGCCCAGCCCAAAGCCGGTTTGATCAATGTGTTGATCGAAATTCCCGCAGGGAGCAAAAATAAATACGAGTTTGACAAAGACATGAATTGCTTTGCCCTCGACCGGGTACTGTATTCCTCTGTGCAATATCCCTACGACTACGGTTTTATCCCCAACACCCTGGCTGACGATGGCGATCCCCTCGATGGCATGGTGATTATGGATCAGCCCACTTTCCCCGGTTGCGTAATTACTGCCCGCCCCATTGGTATGTTGGAAATGATTGACGGCGGCGATCGGGACGAAAAAATTCTTTGTGTTCCCGCCAAAGATCCCCGCTACACCTACGTTAAATCCATCAATGACCTGGCTGGGCACCGCTTGGATGAAATTGCCGAGTTCTTCCGCTCCTACAAAAATTTGGAGAAAAAGGTGACAGAAATTCTGGGCTGGAAAGATGTAGATGCAGTGCTGCCCTTGGTGGAAGAGTGCGTTAAGAACTACAAATAGTAGTTGGGGTGGAGCTAACTGAACCGGTAAATCCTCTAAATTTTGTTTGCCCCCGGACTTCTTAATTTGGGGGGCTATGGGCTCAAATCGAGGGTCTTCCCCTGGCCCTAAAGCCCCCCTCCTATTAGTTGATAGGGGCGATAAAACTTTTAAATATCTTCTTCAAACAAGGGTTTGGCTGGATTCTTGCCATTGCCTGGTGACCGACCCCGGACAAATTTGTTTAAAATTACTCTTGATCTCCAGAGGCTTAGCTAATTGCCATGCTTGTTAAATCCACTACCCGCCACGTCCGTATTTTTAGCGCTGAAGTACAAGGTAATGAACTGATTCCCAGTAACAATGTCTTAACCATGGATGTGGACCCCGATAACGAATTTGTTTGGAATGAAGATGCTCTGCAACAGGTTTATCGTCGTTTCGATGAGTTGGTGGAGTCCTACAGCGGCGAAGATTTAACTGACTACAATTTACGGCGCATTGGCTCGGATTTGGAGCATTTTATCCGTGACCTGTTGCAAGCAGGTAAAGTTAGTTACAACCTAGATTGTCGGGTGTTGAATTACAGCATGGGGCTGCCCAAGGTGGAAAATCAGGAAACGGCAGGAAAATATTGGCTGGATAACTAACTTGGTATAAATTGACCATAACTGGAGGGAGGCTTAACACCGTGCTCGATCGCCATTGGCAGAATCAAAATAATTGTCGGCCAAGCTATTGGTCCCATGTGACCACTGTGCTGACGGTATGTCTGCTGGCGATCGCCATGGGTTTAGGGGGTTGTCAATCCTTATCCGCATCATCCCCGCCCCCCTTAGTTAAAACTAGCGAACCAGTGCAGTTGGGCAACCTGCGGGAAGTATCTCCCCCCAAAACAATACAAGCCCTAGCCTCCAGCTTTAATCAATACCAACCCCAGGTAACAATCCTCTCCCCGGCCCCCGATACGGTGCTGAAAAAGACCACAGTGGTGGTGCAACTCCGGGCGGAAGACCTCCCCCTGAACCAGGATGATACTGTTCCCCTGCGGGCCCATGTCCATTTAATTTTGGATAACGAACCCTATCGAGCAATCTACAACCTAGACCAGCCCATTATCCTAGAAGATTTGGAGCCAGGTACCCATACCCTGCGGGCCTTTCCTGTCCGTCCTTGGCACGAAAGCTATAAAAACGATGGGGCCTATGCCCAAGTTACTTTCCACGTTCTCACCAAAACCGACAGCAATAATCCAGACTCCGACCTACCCCTGTTGACCTATAGCCGTCCCAAGGGAGACTACGGTGCTGAACCAATTCTTTTGGACTATTATTTGACCAACGCCCCCCTCCACATTGCAGCGGCCAATGATGCTGACTTGAGCGATTGGCGCATCCGGGTCACTGTCAATGATGAAAGTTTTTTGATGGACCAATGGCAACCCATTTACCTAGAAGGCTTTGAAACCGGGGAAAATTGGCTCAAATTAGAGTTTATTGATGAAGCAGGTAACCTAGTGGCTAACCGTTTTAACAACACAGTGCGGGTGATTAATTACCAACCTGATGGCCAGGATGCCTTTTCCCGTTTAATGCGGGGGGATGTGCCCCTAGCGGAGGCCTACACCATGGTTGGTTTGGACCTCCCCTTTGGAGTGGAACCTGTAGAGGAAGCGGGAGAACTGGAGGAATTGGTGGAAACTGCGCCGGAATCTTCCATTCAACCAGAAGCGACAGAATCAGTTAAACCCGATCAACAGGTTGAAGTGGAGGAAACAGAAGTAGTAGTGGAAGAAGTTCCCGTTGCCGCTCCAGAGGAATCAGTCACGGATTTGAGCACTTCCCCAGAGGGCATTACAGAGGAAAATACTTCCGAGTCTGCCCCACAATTATCCCCAGAGATCCAACAGCCTGAAGCAGTGGAGGAACTGGAGTTGGTAGGGGAGACAGAAGAGGAAATTCTGCAGACAATGGCAGAGGAAAAGGTGATTGAAGAAGAAATTACCGAGCTTCCGCCAGCACCTTCAGAACCGTTGGATGAACTGACCCCTACTCCCTCAGATAGTTGAGTAAGAATTACCAGTGCTATGGTTTTCCGGAGTATTGCTTGAGCCTTGGGAAATCAGTTTTTAGGTGGTAAAAGTCCCATCTTTAATGCCTTGAGCGGATAAATCTTGCCAATCAAATAATCGGCCAATGGCGATCGCCTGGGCTTGGGGCATTTGGCCATGGGAAAAAGCCCAAGGTAAATGGGGACAGAGCTCTGCTATTTGGGTTTGGAACCAGGCTAAAACGTAGGGACTGCCGTAGATGATTAGCCCTTGTAAAGATGGATGGCCTAAGCATTGGCGATACAAAGTCTGGGTTAGGGGAGTTAATCCTGCAGTGCCCCGGAAAGGATTACCCCGGATAAATACCTGGAGCAAAAAGGGATGTTCACCAAGGGGATAATGCTCCAACAAATCGGCAGTTAAAATTTGGGCGTCGTATCCTGCCCGGAGGGGCCAAGTTAAGGCAGGACAAGCCCGGTCGAGGTAATCGGCGGTAAGCAAATCGTCGACGACCATTAAATTTTTTCCTTGTCGATCGCCTAGGTTAGCAATGGGCAAAGCTCCCCCGGTTTCCAATGCTGTAGTAAGAATTTGATCGACTAATTTACGGCCGGGCCCAGTTTGTAAATTAATGGTGAAATTGCTCGGATCAGGGACGGGGGCCAATTTTTCCTTGGCAATTAATACCCGTTGCAAAGATTGTTCAATTCTCTCCTCCGTTAAACGACCTGATTCCACCGCTGTGGCGATCGCCGTGATTACTGGTACCGGATCCGGTGGCATTAGTAGAATGTCGACCCCTGCTTCCAAAGCCCGGACGGCCACTTCCCCTGGGCTAGCAATGTCCGTAATGCCTCCCATAATCAGTGCATCGGTGACAATGATGCCTTCAAAACCCAGTTTTTCCCTCAATTGCCCAGTCAAAATAGTTGGGGACAAAGTAGCAGGATTTTTTCCATCCCAAGCAGGAACAAGAATGTGGGCAGTCATCACACTATCCACTCCCTGGGCGATCGCCTGCTGAAAAGGAAGCAACTCCAAGGTTTCCAGTCGGTCGATGGGGTGGGGAATAACGGGCAAATGTAAATGGGAATCGGTGCTAGTGTCCCCATGGCCAGGGAAGTGTTTAGCAGAATTTAGCACAGGAAATTGCTGGGTTCCCGCAATAAATTCCCGCACCAACGTGCCCACAATTGCCGGAGTTTCGCCAAAGGCCCGTACATTAATTACCGGATTATCAGGATTATTATTCACATCGGCGATCGGGGCCAAAATCCAATTCAAGCCCACTGCTAGAGCCTCCTGGGCAATCACTTCTCCCATTTGGTGGGCATAATTTTTAGCCAAATCCAAATTTTTTTCGGCAATGCTACCTAAAGCCATGGGAGGGGGAAACCACGTTGCCCCAGGGAATCTTTGCCCCACCCCCTCCTCAATGTCAGCGGTCAAAAGTAATGGCGTCGGAGCCCAACTCTGTAACTGAGCAGTGCGCAAAGCTAATTCAGCCCCACTGCCCCCCAAGAGAATTACCCCACCCAAATTAAGGTTTGCTAACCAATTCTGCAGAGTTTGATTGGGAGCTTCCCAAGCAGGGTAACGGATTTGATGGTCAAACAAAAATCCTGAAGCCCGCACCACAATTAATTGGCCAATTTTTTCTCGTAAAGTCCAATTGCCGGGGTTGATGGCCGCCATAATTTTCGATTTGCTTATTGTTAAAATACTTAAAGATCAATTTCTAGTTGGGTCAAGCTTAACGAATTTGGTTCCATTGATTGCTGAACAAAACTGATTTTAGTAATTATTAAGTGGACATAAAACGTTGCTGATAATCTTCCAAAAGTAGCTTGGTAAAACTATTAAGGGGAAAATCAAATGCTTCTAGGGGAGTGAGCCATTCCCATTGGACAATTTCTTCATTGGGAATCACCTGAGTGGACTCACAACGAGCGTAGTAGTTTAATAAAAC
This sequence comes from Synechocystis sp. CACIAM 05, assembly GCF_010222815.1. Lineage (GTDB taxonomy): Bacteria > Cyanobacteriota > Cyanobacteriia > Cyanobacteriales > Microcystaceae > Synechocystis. Next base: position 1,951,468 of record NZ_CP019225.1, read on the forward strand.
AAAATGGGCTGGGCAATGGAACTGTTCATCATTCACTGCTTCCTGTACCAAAGCAAACTTTATTTCGTGCAGATCCAGTCCCACTTCTTCCTGGAATTCCCGTTTCAGGGCCGCTTCTAATGTTTCTCCCCATTCCACCTTTCCCCCCGGCACCCCCCAGGTGCCCCGCCATTTGGTGGTTTTGACAATTAAAACTCGGCCGTCGGGAGCAGTAACCAGCGCACCAACCGTAGCTAGGGGAAATTGGGGAGGCATGGCAGGGAAAGATTATGGCAATTTTTGACGGGGTGATCATACCATGGTTAGCTGGAGGACTTGTTATTCTTAGTTCAATACCTGGTAGTCAGTTAGTACTTAATCAATTTATGGATACGTTAAACGTTAAGGGAATTCGAGCCTATGGTTACACTGGCTACTTCGATGCAGAGCAGTTTTTAGGGCAATGGTTTGAGGTTGATCTCACCATCTGGATCGATTTGGCCAAGGCTGGGCAGAGCGATGATCTAAACGATACCCTCAACTATGCGGATGCGGTGGCAATCGTACAAAAGCTCATCCGTGAGTCCAAATTTAAAATGATTGAAAAACTAGCCGAGGCGATCGCCGATGCCATTTTGGGAACGGGCAAAACCCAGCAAGTTAAAGTAGCTCTGACTAAATGCCAAGCTCCTATTCCAGATTTTGACGGGGATGTGACCCTAGAAATTCTTCGGAGTCGTTAGGTTATTTAAAGTGTTAACCATGGGTTGGTCTAGCATACTCAGTTTGTTTGGGGCGATGTTGATCCTAGCCGCCCTTCCGAGTTTGAGTGTGTTAACTGTTTCGAGTAAAAGTGCCAGTGGTGGTTTTATCCATGGCTTATTTGCCGCGCTCGGCGTTGTTTTAGGCGACATTATTTTTATTCTCATTGCTCTTTGGGGTTTGGCTTTTTTACAGGGGGCAATGGGAGATTTTTTTGTCATTCTTAAATACATCAGCGGCATTTATTTAAGTTGGCTGGGAATCAACACTATCCTAGCCAAGGTTAACAATCAAAGTCTGGCTAAGGTAGATGTCAAATCCCTCTCTTCTAGTTTTTCTGCCGGATTGCTCATAACTTTAGCAGACCAAAAAGCTGTCCTTTTTTACCTGGGATTTTTGCCTACTTTTGTTGATATCAATAGCATTGCCTATCTTGATATCGCAGTTATAATCTTAACCGCCATTCTGACAGTGGGAGGTGTGAAAATATTTTATGCTTTTCTTGCCCACCGCTCAGGGCTATTAATCAGTAGACAAAATAAACGGATGATGAATTATCTAGCCGGCGCTCTAATGATTTCGGTCGGTGTATTTTTGCTTATTTCAAGCTAGTGAATATAAATCAGTTGGGTAAATCCCATATAAAAAAGCAACCGCCATCTCCACTACTGAGAAAATGGCGATCGCCAAAATTATTCAGAACTATGGGCAAAGGACAGAGTTAATATTGAGTCACACTGGGGTCAACTTCCTGGCTCCAAGCAGTGATGCCCCCTTTAACATTGATGCCTTCAATGCCTGCTTGCTTGAGGATAGTCAATGCCTTAGCAGAACGTCCCCCCATTTTGCAGTGGGCAATCAAACGATGACCATTGACCAAATCCCGCACTTTTTCTATGCCCGGTCCCTCTTCAATGTCGGGTAAAGGTACCAATACTGCCCCTGGAATACGGGCAATATCGTACTCATTGGGATTACGCACATCGATTAGAACATAATCATCAGCACCACTATCGAACAGAGCTTTGAGTTCCGTCACAGTCATTTCTGGCAGTGCCTGGGCGTCGGCGGCTTCGGCGGCTTTGGCCTGGGGAATGCCGCAAAACTGGTCATAATCGATTAATTTTTCAATGACCGGCCGCACAGGATTAGGACGTAATTTCAATTCCCGGAATTTCATATCCCAGGCATTGAATAGTAGCAGACGACCGCTGAGGGTGTTGGGAGCACCGAGCATAATCTTGAGCGCTTCCGTGGCTTGAATTGTACCCACAATGCCCGGCAAAACCCCAAGAACGCCCCCTTCTGCACAGGAAGGAACCATACCCGGTGGTGGTGGTTCGGGATACAAATCTCGGTAGTTGGGGCCACCTTGGTAATTAAACACCGTAGCTTGCCCCTCAAAACGAAAAATAGAGCCGTAAACGTTAGGTTTATTCAACAGCACACAGGCATCGTTGGTTAAATAACGGGTGGGAAAATTGTCCGTACCATCGATGACAATGTCGTAGGGTTCAATAATTTCCAACGCATTGGCGGAAGAAATCTGGGTTTCGTAGAGGTCTACCTGACAGAAAGGATTAATTTCCAGAATACTGTGCTTGGCCGACTCAATTTTGGGCTTGCCCACCCAGGAAGTGCTGTGGATAATCTGCCGTTGCAGGTTGGAAGTATCAACAATGTCAAAGTCCACTAAGCCGATGCGTCCTACCCCCGCCGCCGCTAGATAGAGTAGCAGTGGGGAACCTAGACCCCCGGAACCAATGCATAGGACACTGGCGGCCTTGATGCGTTTTTGGCCGTCGAGCCCCACCTCCGGCAAAATAATATGGCGGGAATACCGTTGGTAGTCGTCTTGGGAGAGTTCGATCTCTGCTAGGTTTGGGTTAAGCATTGCTGTTGTTCACGGAAAATCATCGTCGGGACTATGGCCGCAACGAACCTATCATTTTAGTCTTTTTGGCGGCGGCACTACCATGGTTTTGGTGTGAAGATTGTTAAATAGAATTCTTATTTTTGGTTAAACAATATGGCTACTCTCCAGGATTCCCGGGATAAGAATGTGTTGGGCGGTGACCTCAAATGTTGCTGTAAGTCTCCTTTGACAGGGTTTTACCGCAACGGTTACTGCCAAACGGGGCCGACGGATTTCGGCCGCCATGTGGTTTGTGCCCAGGTGACGGCGGAATTTTTGCAGTTTTCCAAAGCCCGGGGCAACGATCTTTCCACGCCCCAACCGGCTTACCAATTTCCAGGGTTAAAACCAGGGGATAAATGGTGTTTATGCGCGGCCCGCTGGCAGGAAGCGAAGGATGCTGGCATGGCTCCGTTGGTGGATTTGAGTGCCACCCACGTTTCTGCGTTGGAGGTGATCAATTTGGATGCGTTGATTCCCCATGCGTTGCCTGGACAATTTTCACCGGAAGAAGAATAAATGATTGATACAATCACAGACTTAGACGGCGATCAGGAAGAATTGGTTGTTACAAAAGATGGCGATCGCCTGGATAAATGGTTGGCGGAACAGTTACCGGAGTTGTCCCGTTCCCGTTGTCAAAAATTGATTGAGTCGGGGCAGGTGCAACGCAATGGGTTAGTTTGTCAGGATAAAAAGTTGATCCTCAAAACCGGCGATCGCCTGGTGGTTAATATTCCTGAGGTGATTCCTTTGGATGTGGTGGCCCAGGATATTCCGTTGGATATTTTGTATGAAGATGAACAGTTAATTATCATTAACAAACCAGCAGGGCTGGTGGTACATCCTGGCCCTGGTCATCCCGACGGCACAGTGGTTAATGCTTTGTTGGCCCATTGTCCCGATTTAGCTGGCATTGGCGGTGTGCAAAGACCGGGCATTGTCCATCGTTTAGACAAAGATACTACCGGAGCTATGGTGGTGGCCAAAACTGAATTAGCACTGCATAACCTACAGGTTCAACTCAATGAGAAAACTGCTCGCCGTCTGTATTGGGGCATTGTTTATGGATCTCCAAGGGAAATTCAAGGCACGGTCAATCTCCCCGTGGGCCGTCATCCCGGCGATCGCCAGAAAATGGGTATTGTACCGGTGGAAAAAGGGGGTCGGGAAGCGGTTACCCATTGGCGACTGTTGGAAAGGATTGGGAACCACAGTTGGTTGGAATTTCAGCTAGAAACGGGCCGTACCCACCAAATTCGCGTACACAGTAAGCAAATGGGCCATCCTTTGGTAGGGGATAATCTCTACACTTCCCCTGGCAGTGTCAACGTCAACCTGCCCGGCCAAGCCCTCCATGCCCACCAGCTTTCCCTCATCCATCCAGTGAGCGGGGAAACCATCACGGCGATCGCCCCTATGCCAGCCCATTTTGAAAAGCTGTTGGTTTATTTGCGGCAAAGAATTCCCTAAATGTTGCTATGGATGCAAGGAAGGGATAAATAGACTATCACCTATGACCAAACTGAATGCGGTCTAAGTTTGGCCACATCAAGGAAGGCTTGAAAATTAGGAGCTGAATTAGCTTAAGAGAGTTAATAAGCCCCATTATTGTTGGGAAACAGCATCACACCGAGGGTTTTGGCAATAATCAGCAGATCCAGCGTCATGGTGCGGTAGTAGACGTAATAGACATCAATCTGCACTCGCTCAGGGTAGGGAATATCGTTGCGGCCGGAAACCTGCCACAACCCAGTTAGCCCCGGCTTAATGCTCAGCACTTGGTTGATTTGTCGCCCATACTTGTGCAACTCCTCCGGCACCAAGGGACGGGGCCCCACCAAGCTCATATCCCCCTTGAGCACATTCCAGAATTGGGGAAACTCATCCAGGCTAGTCAGCCGCAAGAATTTGCCAATCCAGGTAATGCGGGGATCATTACGGAGTTTGAAGTTCTTTTCAAATTCTTCCCGGGTTTGGGGACAACCGGCCATCAGCTTTTCCAACACCTCATCGGCATTGGTGACCATGGTGCGGAACTTAATACATTTGAAACGTTTAAATTTGCGCCCCACCCTTTCTTGCACATAGAAAATAGGCCCCGGAGAACTGACCGCAATCATTAGGGCGATCGCCAGGTAGAGGGGGGAACAGAGAACCAGTACCGACAGGGAGAAACAGATATCGAATACCCTTTTGGCCACGGTTCCGGTGAGGGAACTGGAGCGGGAACCTTGATACCTTCTCGGAGAGACCGTTGGATAAAATCCGCGTCTCATCAAAGCACGGAGGGCTTTTACAGAGATCGGTGAGCTATTGGCAGTCATCGTACTCCATCACACATCACACCATATGGTCCTAATCATAAAGCCTGAATCGACAATTGTTACGATTCTTTGCTAAATAACTGAGGACTCCCACCGCCACTAAGTCCGACGAGGGGCTTGATGACAGTATTTTTCCAGCAACGCCAGATACGACGTTTGAAATATTTTAGAAGAAAAACGGTTTGCTTGCAGGAAACAGTTCTCTGGACTGATCTGATGGCTAATGTTGGAAAAAGTTTCCACTGCTTGCACCAAAGACTCTACTGTTTGTTGATCAAACCAAATCCCGGTGGCAGTTTTGGGATTTTTTTGATAGTCAACTACGGTTTCCAATGCCCCCCCACGGCCAAAGGCAATGACCGGGGTGCCACAGGCCTGGGCTTCCACCAGGGCAATGCCAAAATCTTCACAGGCTCCGTAAACAAAGGCTTTGGCCCTAGCCATGTAATCCTCCACTACGGCATTGGGTTGGGGCCCAAGGATTTGCACGTTGGGTTGAGCCAATTCCTGCAGGAGCGGTAAATCAGTACCATCGCCAATCACCACTAGGGGCAATTGCAACTGGTTAAAAGCCTGGACAATTAGTTTTACCTGTTTATAGCTAACTAAACGGCAGACTGTCAGGAAAAAATCATCTTTTTTTTCTTGGTAGGTAAAACGGTCTAAATTCACGGGGGGATAGACCACATCGGCTGATCGTCGGTAGCAACGCCAAATGCGCCGGGCCGTATGCTGTGAATTGGCCAAGAAGTAATCCACTCGATTGGCGGAAATCACATCCCATTGCCGTAGTTGGTGGAGTAGGTAGCGGGTCAAAATCCCCGGCAAACCCCGTCCCATCCGACTGTTGTTTAAATAGTCAAAAGTTAAATCCCAGGCATAGCGCATGGGGGTATGGCAATAGCAAATATGAACTTGGTGGGGCGCAGTCAACACTCCCTTGGCCACAGCATGGGAAGAGGAAAGAATAACGTCATACTGTCCCAAGTCCAATTGCTCGATCGCCAGGGGTAAAAGGGGTAAATATTTTTGCACCCCCTGTTCTGCCTGGGGAAAATGTTGCAAAAAAGTGGTGCCAATGGAGCGGCCGTACAGGTAGCTCTGGGCATTGGTGGATTCAAAATCGATCAGGGCATAGAGATCCGCAGCCACATGACTGAGAATCTCCTGCACCACTAACTCTGACCCGCCCGTTGCCTTTGGGGTGAGCCACTCGTGGACTAGGGCGTACTTCATGCCTTAGGTTCTGCCTCTGAGTTTCATGGCCATTTCATTGCGCACCGGAGCCATTTCCAAAGCCGTCTCCTCAGTAATGCGCCCCTCTTGGTAGAGATTAAACAGGGACTGGTTGGCGGTAACCATACCATCGTACTCCCCATCCTCCATCAATTCCGCGATTTCATCGTACTTGCCTTGGCGAATGTAATCCTTCACCGTTTCCGTATTGATGAGAATGTCATGGAAGCCGGCCCGTTTCCCATCAGTAGTACGGCATAAACCTTGGGCAACGATGGCCACCAAAGACTCGGCGATCGCCGTCCGCATGGCCGGTTGTTCCTCCGCTGTGTAGAGGGTCAAAATCCTTTCCAGGGTTTTAATGGCGCTGTTGGTGTGGAGAGTTCCCATCACTAAGTGACCAGTTTGGGCAGCTTTAAGGGCGGTGTTCACCGTACTCCGGTCCCGCATTTCCCCAATCAGGATAATGTCCGGATCTTCCCGGAGAGAAGCTTTCAGCGCATTGTCGAATTCCAGGGTGTGCATGCCCACTTCCCTTTGGCGGATTAAGGAACGACGACTTTGGTGTACAAATTCAATCGGATCTTCAATGGAAATGATGTGTTTGGCATGCTCCTTGTTGATGTAGTCCACCATAGCGGCCATGGTAGTGGATTTACCGGAACCGGTGGGCCCCGTCACTAGAATCAGGCCTTTGTGGGAGTCGGACACAGTACGCAAAATATCCGGCAAGCGCAACTGCTCCAGGGTCAAAATCTTGAGGGGAATAATCCGCAGTACCATGGCGGAGCCCAACAGACTTTCAAGAACGTTAATCCGAATCCTGGCAAAGTCGTACTGCTTTGCTCCGTCAAATTCCAGTTCCCGCTTGAATCGTTGGATTTCATCCTCAGTGAGAATTTCCCGTAGCCAACTCATGAAAGTTTGCTGATCCGTTGGCTCATAGCGGAGGGGCACCATTTCTCCCCGGTCCCGCATGCGAGGCACCTCCCCTATCCCCAGGTGAACATCGGAAAAACCTTGGTCAAAGGCACTGCGAATTAACTCCTCCAGACTAGGTTGTCCTGGCGATCGCCCTAGGTTGGCATGGCTTGGGGCTGGTGGGCTAGTGGGTAAATTGGGTGTCGGGGGACGATGTTGCGGTTGGGGCTGGCCAATGCTGGGGGGAGCTGGCATAAACTGAGTTTCCGGAGCCATACTTTCTTGCCGAATGGACGGCGCAGGTCGCCCAGCAGGATTGTTGGGAAGGGGAGGCAACGGGGGAACAGAGGGGCGGGGAGGTTGGTTCATGGGATTTTTTCACCGGATTTTGCACTTGTGGCACAGCTAACCCCCGGTAAACCTTTGATGCAGACAGAGGAGACGACACAGCCTGCAGCAACGAATATAACCGGTCGAATTCAATGGGGACATTGGGGACATTATTTAATAGGTTAAAGACTTTTTTCTGTTTTTCGTCAGTTGTTTAACAAAACGACGCATTTGTTTCCCCACGTTTATCCCTATGTCCTTAATGAGATTCAAACGACAAATTGTTAACAAATGTAAAATTAACTGAGTCTTGCATTAATTGCCTTCTCCATGCCGTCTCCAGCACAAAAAAGAAAAATGTGGGGATCAAAGCTAAACGACAAACTAGCCATGAAATCAGGCTTTAAACTGAGATAAATGGAGTTGAGGTTAATTTTTACCTATGGCTGGGAAACAGCAGACTGTAAGAATAATGAATAAATGTCAATGATTAAATGTAAATAATTATAAAGAAATCTCAGTTTCTCGAAGTCGTTGCCTATACTGGACTCAACAGCCCCCAGTCAGAGCCTTCAATTTGGGCACCGTTGTTTGGGGTCTGCCTCACCCGATTGTTGTTGTTGGAGTTAATAGTTATGGAGCTTTCGTCAAGGGAAGGAGTAGGAATGAGCTATATGCTCGTCCTAATGAAGAGTTTTTCTGTTTGGACTTTCACCCTGTTAGTTTGTCTATTGGTAGTCGGTTTCCCGCTGGTGTTTTTGGTCGCTACAGTGGGGGTTTTGGCGACGGTGGTATTACAGTCAGTTTTACCGATGAGTGCTGTGCTTTTAGTGGCCAGTAGTCTATTGGGAGGGACATTTTTATTGGTTCTTTCTGGGGCCGCTACCTTGACCGCCAAAGGAATCCATCCCCAGGAAGTGCGTTGGTTAAGTTGGCTCCATGGGGAAACTAATTTAATTCATAAACCCATGTTTGCATCCTGCCCGTTGACGTGCAGTCTCATTCAGTGATTAATTTTTGTCGATCTTTTGCTTAATTTAATTCTCAGCTTTTCCAAAGCCCAAACGCTTTCGTTTGACTCTTGCCTGTTCTTATCAACCCCGTCCGAAGCCAGCCTATGCCCAAGTCGGGGTTAATTATTTGTGTTTTATTTTTCCGCCGTTGAAGAGCTAGGGCATCAACAATTGGGCATCCCCCGGCTGGGAAAGTCCAGGTTGATTGGGAGCTGTAACAGCTGGGGGCGCCGTTGGATTCTGATCACCTTGTTCCCCCGAACCAGAATCTGTTCCATTGGATGCGGCCTGGGGGCGATAAAGTTCGGCGAGAAAATCTACTAATTCCTGCCGTTGTTTCCGATTTAGCCCGGCAATCAGTTGGCGATCGCCATCGAGGGGACTTGTTTGGAGAGTGGAAAAACCGGGATAACGCTCCGGCACCATTTGATCATTGGCACCAAGGTAATCCGCTAGGGTTAAACGCCAATCAAAACGATAGCGGGTTGGCCTTTTTTGTATATCGCGGTGATATCGGATCATCCGACTGATCAGGGTATTCTCCGGATCTGGGCTACCATCGCTTTGGCGGCGGTAATCGTTACCCTTGGGCAAATCGGGAAAACGAGCGTAAACCTGCTGAGCAATTATTTCCACCACCACCGTATATCCTCCGGCGGGCACTCCCTGAGCGGGCGGGGCCGGCTGAGCCTGGGAAACAGCCCCCCACTGTCCGGGACTATGGAGTAGCATGGTGAGCAAAAAGCTCAGACAACCCAATAGTAACGTCAGGGGAAAAAGGGGCTTAAACATGGAACTGGGGGAATTAATTATCGCTAATAATTTCTGGGCGGGTGAGCTCGTCGGACATTTCAATGATGGCCCGGATAGCCGGCTTCATGTTGGGATCGTCAATGCTGTCAAAATCTTCGGAGCGATTTTCCTTGGCTCGCTTAGCTACCCTGACAGTAATGTTGTAGCGGTTTGATGCGGCTCCTAAGAGTTCTTCGGAACGATAAATAATGTGGTTAGAATCCAAATTACTACGCTTGGTCATGGTAAACAGGGTAAGGGGGACAATATGGCGATCGCCATTCGGAAAAGCAAAAAAGCAGAAACCGGGTGGAAGAGAAATCCGCAGAATACGCTTCCCAGTCTAGCGGAAAATTACCTCGGCTCCATCCCAACTGACCTATTATCGACCCTTCCCTCTATCGACATATCGACAGTGCATCCATTAACCATGGACGAAAATATCGGCCTAAGCCTAGGCATCGAACAATTTAACCGGCAAGATTTTTACGCTTGCCATGACACCCTCGAAGCAGTGTGGCTAGAGGCTAACCCGACGGAGAAAAATTTCTACCAAGGTATTTTGCAAATTGCCGTAGCCCACTATCATCTTGGCAATCACAATTGGCGGGGAGCAGTGACTTTATTGGGGGAGGGTATCCGCCGCTTGAAGGGTTTTCGCCCTGACCATCGGGAAGTGGATATAGAGAGTTTATTTCGGTCCAGCGTTTTGCTGTTAGAGAATCTACAAACTATTACGCCAGAAAATCTCCCCCAATGGTTAGAATCCGCTGCAGCGGAACAACTAACCCCCCAAATTGAGATTAAGTCGAAATAGTGCCAAAAAGATCCAAACACTGTGCTAGCATGGTTAATGCCGAAAGCGAAACGGCGAGCGTAGCCAAGGGGTTAAGGCAGAGGATTGTGGTTCCTCCACTCGTGGGTTCGAATCCCATCGTTCGCCCTTACAGATACGGTTGGAAACCATGGCTCACACCATCTGTATCTATAGGAAGATTTAAGTATTTTTCAAAAATTCTTAGATTACCTAAATGTCAATTTAAGTATGGGCTATTCCCCCAGGTTTTTAGGTAGTTGTTTACCTTAGCCGGTTTTATGGCTTTTTACAAAACTTTGCCTGAGCCGCTATAGTGGAAGGTAATGCCAGTGATTAAAAGGTCAGTCCGGAGTTAGGGAGTAATAATGGAATTTAACTTTGACTTTCATACGTCTGAACAGGAAGAACAACGGGTCAACACACTGCTCCAATATCTGCAAAAACAACACCCCGAAACCTTAGCTTGGATTGCCCAATCCGCCAGCCCCGAGATTAAAGAGATTATTCACCAGAATGTCCAAGGCCTAGTGGGAATGTTACCCATGGATGACTTCGACGTGCAAATCACCACTGACCGGGAGGATTTCGCTAATCTGTTGGCTTCGGCCATGATGACAGGCTATTTCCTTAGCCGTATGGAACAACGGAAGAATCTGGAGTCATCCTTTTCAGGCTCGGATTGTTTATAGGGAATCACAGCATAGGCTGCTGGGGGTCATTGGTGACAGCGAGTTCCCGGTATTTTCAGTAGGCCATGCTTTTGGACCTACAAGAGCAACATCTAACAGACATATTTACGGATACATTACTGACGGTTCATGGCTAAGGAAAAAGAAAGGATAAAAGTTGTCAGCGATAATCGCCAGGCTCGTTTTCTGTACGAAATCTTAGAGACCTATGAGGCGGGCATCGAGCTGCAGGGTACTGAGGTCAAGTCAATTCGAGCAGGGAAGGTTAATTTACGGGATGGTTTTGCTCTGCTGCGGGACGGGGAAGTCTGGTTGATGAACGTGCATATTTCCCCCTATGACAAAAGTAGTTTATTTTTTAACCATGATCCCCGTCGTACCCGGCGTTTGCTAATGCATAACTGGGAAATTCGGAAATTAATTGGCCAAGTTGAGCAAAAAGGCCTAACTTTAGTGCCGTTGAAAATGTATTTCAAGGGTAGTTGGGTAAAAGTTGCTCTGGGCCTTGGTAAAGGGAAAAAACTCCACGATAAACGGGAGACTTTAAAGCGTCGTCAGGATGACCGAGATATGGCTCGGGCCATGAAACGCTAATTTCTGCTACTTTCCAAGAAGTTGCGGCAGAGGTTAGTCCGATGTTGGGCGATCGCCAATGGCCTCTTAGCGCAGAATTTTTAATCCTTCACATTTATCCTTCATCCTTTCATCCTCGAGATTAAATTCGGCTCGAACTGAATAATTCCGTCCGGGATGAAAATAGGAATTGTAAAAGAAACTAAAGGGTGCTTTTTCCACAATGCAAACCCGATCACCATCTTTAATTTGACTAAAAATTTCCTTTTTCACCATCCAATCTGCGGTTTCTAACTGTTGGGTCAGGGGTTGAAAAGCCGGATAGGTAAAGAATTTGTTAGTTTTGTGGATAAAGATAATCATAAACACAAAGGCAACTAAGCCAAAATATTGGGGCTTCAGAATAGTTCTTGGGCTGGGACTATGCTCAGCGAAACGGGTAACTAAATAGGCGTTGAGACTGACAAACACAATCATCCAATACATGTAGTAGCGCAATTCGTAAGATTGAGGCATCCACATAGTCACCACCGACATAACTAGCATCAAAGCCAGGGCCACTTTGGTGGATTTTTGCCAATTTTTCCAGCAAAGAAAGGCGAAAAGTACAGCGTTAAAAATTACATAGCCGCCAAAGTAACCCCCCATGCCAAAACGTTCTTCGTTCCACGAAATAAAATCCATGGCCAAGGTCCAGCGCCAGGGTCGGCGATCGTCAAAAGCATTAATTTCTAATAAAGATTGTCCCCATCGGACTGGGGGGGGTAGCCGGCGAATCTTTTCGTGCATGAAGTTGGGAGATTCTTCGGTGTGATTAAGCACCTGGCCAGCAATGGTAATTTTGACAGGATAGGCAGGGTTTTGGTAAAGAACAATATTCTTGATGGGGTTGTAGAAAATGATCAGACTAGCAAGGGTACCCAATGCAAATACTTGGGCTAATTTGAGCATATTGGCCTGGCGAGTTTTATCTGTTTGCCAGTAGTTAATAACAAAAAGTAGCAATGAACAAAGTATTAACAAAAAAACTACAGGAATTAGTTGCAATTTAATGTTGGCCGCCACAAATGCGGATAAGAATAAAATTGAAATGGTTTTTAAATTAAGTTTAACCTTATCTATGTAGAGTAAATATAAAGTTAAAATGCAAATGCTAACCCCAACATTACCTGGCAAATCAATGTAACTTCTTGCCGCATGCATGTGAATCATGGGCACGGCCAGCAGGGAAAGGCTAGCTAGGTAGAAGGGAATTTTTGGAACTTTTACGAGATAAACAATTAAAATTACTAGGCTAAAGTAAGAAACTAAATTAGTCGCTTCAATGCGGTTAAAAACCACCCAGAACAATCCCTGCAGCCAGTTTGCCAAGAGGGGAAAACCAAGAAATCGATTTTCTGTAAAATATTCAAAAGTATATTGTTCTGGGGGAATAATGCTCCAAATTCTGGCGGCGAAGGGTATGTGATACATAAAAGCATCACCACCATAGTTATAGTCAAAAAAAGCAATACCAAAAATAGAAATTAAGGTTAGAACTGCCGCGCCACTAAGAATGTAGCCAATAATATTTAACACCCCTATTTTTTTGATCTTTTCCGCAACAGCAAATTTCCTCAGAGGGTGATTAATATCCAGTGTTTCGAGTATTGACCAGCTCGTAGCTATTATTCCGACGAGGAACAAAACAATTCTCCCCAAACGTAGATCGTCCCCCTGAAAAACATTCCAATAACCAGCAATACCCAGCATCGCGGCTAGGGAAATGGAAATATTCCCCCAAATAAAAAGCACATTATTTTCAAATTTGCCTAGGAAAGTATAGCGTTGGACAATGGTAACTCCCTTGTAAACCAAAAGACTAAAAGTTAACAGGAGAAACCCGATCGCCAAACCAAGAAGGGGAACTAACATTGGGGATTAAACACTAGAAGTAAAGGGCGGCAGGAAGATGGTCAAAGTTGGCGATTTTGGTGATTTTGGCACTATTGATGGTTAGGGTTGGATCTTGGGTGCCATGTTGGAATTCAAAATAAAGTTGAATTTCACTAGTTTCGGGCAAATTAATCACCCAATCCCGATAGCTAGAGGCTAATAGTTGACTAAAGGCATGGTAGCGAAATATCACTTTGTCATTAACTTTAACACCGCACATTAAATCATTTTGGATGCCTTCTGCGGTGAAATCCCAATCAATTAAATAGCGACCTTTGGGCAAAATTAACTTACTTTTGAGGCGAGCAGAACCATCCTTACCCCGCTCGAAATGATCGGCATCTAACAGGCTATGGCTCTCAAACTGAAATGGGACTTGGTAGGGAGTTTCCCCTAGGCGATCGCCATGGATATAGAGATTATTGCGAATGTCTGCCCCCACAGGATAATCGTCAGCAGTTTTAACTTCCCGATAGGTATTAACGTCGATGGCAACGTAGCCCAAATTGCGCAGAAAATCCAAACATCGAGTATCATCCCGCTGGGTTTCTAAAACTAAATGGGGTTTGGCAGAAACTAACGTTTTTTCCAGACCTTTAATGGCATCAAATTCTGCTCCTTCAATGTCCATTTTTAGTAAATTTGGCACCAGCTTGGTGTGTTCCACAAAGTCATCTAGAGCAATGGTTTTGACTTCATAGGCGGAACCTACGCCGTTTTCACTGTAAATACTGTCATTGAGATGGCTACCCAGATAAATTTTTACGGTTTCATGGGAAGTGGAATAAACCGCATGGTGAAAAAGTTGGACATTATTACAGCCACTCAACACCAAATTTCGTTGGGTTTTATCAATAATGCGGGGGCTAGCTTCAAAGGCACAAACAACTCCCCTGGGCCCCACTAGCCTCGACATTACTGTCGTTAAGCCAGCAAAGTTTGCCCCCACATCAAAAACAATATCCCCCGGTTTACAGAAGTCCCGCAAAACTATTTGCACGGGCGGTTCCCAGAGGTTCTCCTGATACCAGGGGGCAATGCCATAGAGACTAACTGAGGAAATTTTTTCGTCAACGGCTAACTTTTTATCAATTTCTGGAGCAAGCACTTTTGCTAACTTAAATTTGAGTTTATCTTTGATTTTGTTAAACATAATCATTTTTTAGAAGCGGTAATATCCGTAAACCAAAGGAAAGAATGTTGTTCGTGGCGATTATCGTTAAAAATTGAGTAATGGGGAGATAAAATCCGATCTTTTGGCCAATACTGTTGGTGTTCTTGCTCCCATTGTTTAGTTAGTTTGCGGGCCGTTAGCATGGAGTTAAGGGGAGAAAATTTAGATAATTTGGGTAACCAATCCAGGGAGCGATAGGTTTCTAGCAATGCTTCAATGCCCGGAGCGTATTTCAAAGCTTCAGCATTGGGGTCAACTTTTTCTAGATAAGTGACCAAATTGTGGGCATGGTCAAAATCCGTACTAGTATGCTTACAGTAAGATTTGCGATAGCCCAGGCAATGGTAGAGTAAATTTTCCACCTCCTCTGGCGATCGCCGTTGGAAAGCATATTTAACACCGGCTAGGGTGCGATGTAAATACCAAGCCCGCATATCCTCAATTTCCGTGGCGGGACTTTGGGTGGTGCGTTCATCGGGATAATTCCAGAACAGACCCAGCATCTTATCCACCACTTTACTTTTAATGAAGGGCATGACCCGGTTTTTAAATTCCGTATCTCCCGCCCCCCGGAAGCTTTGGTCATAGTAACCAAAACGTTCGTGAATTGATTTACGATATAGGGCCCCCACCCAGGATAGGTAGCAGGTTTCTAGATAAACTAAATCCTGTTCATAACCAGTGCGGTCATAGGGCATAATGTCGCTGACCCAACCCCCCTGCATATCCACATTGGTGACCAAACTATGGCCAATCGCCCAATCCAGTTCTGGGTCTTGGTCTAGTTCCCCCGCCAAAATTTCTAAACAGTCGGGCAAAATGGTTTCATCTACCCCCAAAAAGGCTAAATATGGGGACTTTGCTAACTTAATGCCCCGGTTCCAGGCACTCTGGATGGTTTCCCGTTGCGGCGATCGGGCATATAGGAGAGGATAACCCAGGGTGGAAGCTAAATCTTTGAAAACTTCATACTCATTTCCCGGCGAACCGCTATCCACCAATACCACTTCCGCTTCTCCCCGTTTAATTAGGGTTTGGTGTTGTAGGGTCTTTAAGAATAGGGGTAATTTTGCCGCTGCATTGTAGAGGGAAACAATAATGGAAGCTCGGTATGGCCCATCCCCCCGGCGATCGTCCCAAATCTCATACTCATCCCCCGCCGGATTAGTCAAATTATCCAAACGAGCCTGTTCAATTAAGCTAAGGCAACGCTCCTCACGTTCCAAAGGTTGACCGTACAGGGCAGACACCGCCGCCATTTCCTTAGGAAAGCCATATTCTGTCAGGGTCCGCAACACAAAGGGTAAATCACCAAATTTATCTGTCCCCAGCGCCCGGAGGGACCGGAGCTTGTAGGTGGCAGAAACCAAAGTATTGCCCCGTAATTCTTCAATACGTGCTAATTCCCGCCAGAGCCGCACCCGGTCGATGCGGTAATTGGTAGCTAATTTACCCCGCACTCCTTGGAATTCTGACTCGTAGCCGGACCCCAAGCGCCAACCCATTTGGATTTTTTCCGCCAAATCTTTTGCAGTTTGTTCCGTGGCATTGAAGGCTTCTTTATATTTTTTGAG
This sequence comes from Synechocystis sp. CACIAM 05, assembly GCF_010222815.1. Lineage (GTDB taxonomy): Bacteria > Cyanobacteriota > Cyanobacteriia > Cyanobacteriales > Microcystaceae > Synechocystis. The sequence goes on from NZ_CP019225.1 coordinate 1,967,505, forward strand.
TAAATTAGGAGCCTTAACTAACTGGGCATTGCGGTCATCTGCTAGGGGCTGTAAAATTTTACCTTTTAATTGTCCAGCGGTGCTTTTTAAATTATTTTTAATTTGCTTGAGAGTTGGTTTTAATTGGGCTTTCAGCGGTTGTAAGAAAGAAACATTTTCCTGGGTACTTACCCAATAGCCCATCAGTTGACCATACCAGCTTTGTAGTTCATCTCTGATTTCTTGCTCATACTGACTAGTTTGTTGATAAATATCAGCCAAAATGGGGCTATCAGCAATGGCCGTTGAATGTTTAACGCTATCCACCAATTGGTGACGGTAACCAGTATAGTCGCTCAAAATATGCTCAATTGCCGGTAAGCAACTGTAGATATTGTCCAGATCAATTTCTACAAAAGGGACATCAGGAAAGTCTTCTTTGAGTAAACGACATACCCCAGCTCCACCGCCAACTACAGTGGGACAACCGGAAAACAAGGATTCCAGAGCTACTAAGTTGAGAGTGTCATAGCGTGAAGGTACAAAAGTGACCGTTTTGCGAGCGAATAAGCCCATTAATTCCTGCTGAGGTTTAGGAGGTAAGAATTTAACCGGGCTTTGGCGATCGCCAAGCATACTCCGGAGATAGTTTTCCGAAGAAATGGTACCGGTATCGTTAAAACTATGGGGGCCAATAATATTAGCTTCATGATAGAGATTTCTGTTTAACCACCAAGCGATATCAATAAAAATATCTGGGCCTTTCCGTCTCTCTGTGCGACCAACAAAGTTTAAATCAGGGCGATCGCCACTGGCAATTGCTTCTAGGGGCTGGGGTAATTCAAAAAAGTGTAGAGGATGGTAATAGTGGGCAGAAAATTGACTTAGGGATTGCCATTCATCAATGTAGCTTTTACTAATACCGTAACGCAGATCCACGGTGGCGTATTGCTTCCATTCTTCTAGTTCTAGGGGGATATTTTCCTTCCCTTGATTGAACCAATCTAACTTTAAGGTGGTGGAAATTTTGCCGTGGAGAGAAAGGGCAATCTTAGCAAATTTCACCCGATGGTAATCCAGGGCTGGACGCAAAAAAATCGCCCACTGTTCATAGTCAGGGGAATCGACCAAATCAAATTCCATGCCCGCCACTGACGCGGCAATATTACTGGCCCTGATGAAGGAATGATAAACCCATTTAGGGGGATTGACGTCAAAAAAATTGTTTAAATCGGCGAGGAAATATTTTTCCTGAAAGGGGACTCCGTGGGCATTATCAGGACGTTCAGTTACACGAGCTTCTTTGTCAATCAGGTAATAAAAGTCAATATCGGGGTTTTTCCGAATTAAACTGCGGTAAAAAGTTTGCCCGCCACCTACTTTGGCAAATAGGTCAAAATCTGTGATTAATACCTTCATGAAAGCAAATCTAGGTAGGTTTGATAAAGCTGACGATAGTCGTAGTTTTGGGCAAAGTTGCGGGCAGAATTACCCAACTGCTCATATTGGTGGGGGTGCTGGATAATATCTTCAATTACCCCAACATAAGTGGCTAAATTATTGTTGATTAAACAATCTACCCCCGACTCCACCGGATAGCCCCGAAAGGCGATCGCTGTGCCGAGGATTACCTTACCACAGGCCATTGCCTCCAAGGTTTTGACTGACATACCAGTGCCCGCTTCGAGGGGAATTAACACCAGGGCCGAGCGTTGATAAAGGGCTTGGAGGACGGAATCGGAGACTTTGCCCAGGGCCAAAAAGTTTCGTTGCTGGGTTGGAGAACAACAACTGCCCACGGCGATCGCCTGCCAATGACCACTACCAGCTTGGGCTAGGGTTTGAATTTGCTCCACTGCTTTGACATTGGGAGAATGTTGACTACCCACAAATAAACAGAAAGGTTTTCGCCAATCAATGGTGGGGTCGAAGGCTTGTAACTCCACCAGAGCTGTTTCTGAAGCGGGTAAATCTACGGTGGCTTGGGTGTCTAAACCAATGGGAACGCAATGGCTGGCAATGTTATGACTTTGAAAAAATGCTTGGTCATCGGGGGAAAGGGTCACTACTTCATCGGCTTCCCGCAAGGCTTGCAATTCTTCTGCCAGGGCAACCTGGGCTAACCATGTGTGCGGCGGCAATTGTTTAGCTAACACGTCATGGGCTGTGAGAATTAACTTTACTCCCCGACGGCGACAAATGGGCCCGGCGATCGCCGCCCAAAAGGGATATTCCAGCAACACCGCATCTGCCCCATCAATCACTCGCTCTAACGTTTCTTGAAATTTTTGGTCAAAACGACTGGCATAGTAAATCCAAGGCAGCCAATTTTCCCCTAACTCCTGGTAGGACAATGGGAAAAAATTAATGTTGTCAGCTAGGGAAATGTCCAGCATTTTTTGCCAACTTAAAAACGCTTCTTGATAAATCTTCTGTATTAGCTCACCCTGGGCAAAGGTTGATCTGAAATAACGATAATGAATTGGTCCCTGCCAATTACTCTGGCGATCGCCAATGGTAAACACCGTTACATCTAGGCCTTGACTAGCAAGAAAATCTGCCACTTTTCCAGACCGCTGACTGGCTCCACTACGCCGCTCTTCCATATCCCCCCAGGGATAAAGCATGACAACCTTCTTGACAACATTTTTTTTGTTAGTTGCAGATAAAAGTTTCTCTCCAAGAATATCGGTAAAGGCTTGGTTTAAACGTTCATAATCAATATCTTGATCATTAGTTTTCAGTGAATAAATTCGTGTTTGAGGTTGTAATTCCTGCAACTTAAAAGCCAAAGGTTCAGTAGTGGTGAGTAAAACTCCAAATAATTTCAGCTGATCAATTTCCCACTGAAAATCTTGATGTACAATTTCTTTCCTTTGGCGGAGTGCATCATCATAGGTATGAAATCTATCCACCTCCAGTATGGTTCTAGTTAAATCTAAGCCTAATTTTCTTAAGTAATGTTGGCAGAAGAACGAATCTGCGTAAATTAAATCGATGTTACTCCCCAACTTATTTTGTAATTCTTGCGAAATAAGCAAACCTGCCGACTGTACCCAATCCGTAACTAGCGTTGATCTATGCTCGTAATAATCCCGTAGATATTGTTTCTGTTGTTCCGGAGATAAACTGGTAGAATTTTTAGCAAAATCAATGTAAAAATCATCATCTACATAATAATCTTGTAAAATCCAATATTGTTTTAAGCCAAGCTGGTGTAGATCATCGCTAAGATAGTCCCATTCCGGTAAGTTAGCCTGGCCTAAGCGGCGATAAAAAATGCCATAAACTCCATAGCCACAACGACAAAAATATCTGATTTTATTAAGGTTATCCCTATCGCTTAATTTATCTAGAGCCATTATCACCAATACTGAAGCCCTATCTGAAACTTCGGGCTGAATTTCCACCGTTTTTACAAGGGATATTGCCAGTGGCTTAAGCAGACATTCTAAAAAGTAATCCGGGGATTGAATAGATTGCCAATGGTAACTAAAATGCTCAGCTTTTTCCGTCAGACTAGCTAGATTTTCTAACACATACCGAACTGACCTGGGTAAATCTTGGGGATTTTGATAAATGCCAGCTCTAGTTTCATCAACCTGCTCCGCCAACCAACTACCCTGGGGTACCACTACTGGTTTACCCGCCGCCAGAGCTTCGGTTAATACTCCTGAAGTACGTTGATAATTTATTGGGTTATAGGGCAATACCACCACATCTGCTGAAGCTAATAAGTGATAGTAGGCATCGGGTTCCATAGCATGGTCAATTAACTCCACCGCATTGCAAGGATACTGACAAAGTTTAAGCTTAGCTTCTAGAATTACTTCTTCTCCTCCGGCAACATTATAGTTAGATTGAATAGTAAATTTTGCCAAACCAGGCTTGAGATAATCAGTCCATAGATCTGCTACTAAAGCCGGCAAATGCTGATAACCTTTCTCCGATCTGGCATCACCTAAATAAACTATATGAATAAATTTTTTATTACCATCACCCTTATGAAAATTTTCTAACTTGAGTTTTTCTTGGCGAAAAGGAATCGGTACCTGGGTGAAGATTGCAGGACTCAGTTGATTGTGTTTTTTCACTAAATCCTTGGTATCTGTGTAAAAGCGAATTTTGCTAGGCCAGAGTTCAGTTTGGCAAAACTTTTCTAGACATTTTTTTAATCCTATACCACCAGCATTGACTACCAATGGATCTTCAGTATCGCGCCTAAATAACAGATGATAGGTGGATAAAATATCCTGATTGTGATTATTTAAAAAATAAAATAACTCTTCCAATTGCTCAATGCCAAAGGTGTGAATGAGAATGTGATCCTCTGCTACCAAATGCAATGTTGGTAAAATTTCCTCCAGGGTTTGGGTAAAACTTTTAGTTTCTACAACAAAATTTTCTTCGGATCGAGTAAATTTATTAACAATGTTACTAATAACTTTCTGGAGAATTTTGGCAACTAGACGGGTAACACCCCAAAGAATTTTTAATAAGCCCCAAGTTGTGTTAGCTAAGGGTATGGACCGCAAAGATCTAAGATCGGCTTTAAACCACCCTTTCAACCGTTGGGTGCTACCTTCTACTTTTTCCAAAAGTATTCTTAGTTCTGGATGATTTTGTTGCCACAGATAAAGTTGATGACGCCACCTTTCTTGCCAAGGTTGGGTTAGATTTAATAAATCGGGGGCAATAGATTCTATATTTTCGCCATTGGTTGGCTGGTTGAACCAATCCACTTGAAAAGCTGGAATAATTTTTATATCTCCAGCGACTAAAGATTCCTTTAGGGTTTGATTGGCAATGATGATTGGTTGATAGCCTTGTCTCTGGGCTGCTTCTGCCACAGCAACACTACACTCATAGTGATGTCCTTGCAGGTTGCACAGGGAATGGTCGATAACAACAAATTTCTTCATTACCGGAGCAAAATAAGAACGAAAATTCTCCAGCCCAATGATGACGGAGAAGTCAATTAAAAGACATAGTTATGGCAAGTTAACTAGTGTTTGGGGACCATGTTCAATTAGTAAAATAAACACAACTAGCTAATTCCCAATTTAGTCAATAGCGGTAGGCGATCGCCATTAAAATTCTCTGCTACGTTTTTGAGATGTTCTAAATTTTCAGCTTCTGTTTCTAAGGTTTTTCCTTCCTTAATAATTTTCTTGCCTTGACTGGAAAGTACTTGCCAGACAAATTGAGGGCCGTCTTGTTTGCGCTCTTTCGCTAATAGCAGTAGCTGTTCCAGACGATTGACAGCAATACCTGTGCCAACTAGGGGAGAGGCTAAAAATGCCATTTCATCGCTATAGAGAGATTTTGTTTTGACGGCACTGTTAAAAGCATCGGTGGATTTTTGTCTTTGTTTCCGCACCGTTTCATTTACCGCCGGATGGGTATAACCAATGCCAGTCATGATGATTAGGGCTTGGTAAAGACTGTTCAAAGTGATGCCTTTGGTTTTGCTGTCTTTTTGTAATTCCCCTAGGGTTAAAGGCCCATTTTCCAAGGCCTCACAAATGGGGCGATAAACTTTTTCCTGGAGTTCCACTTCTCCCAAGGGAAACTGTTGTTTAAGCTTGATTGATTTGATCGGTACCACTAAGGCAAACCGTAGATTCCCCAACGCTTGTAAATGCTCCTGGGGCAAGAGGGCAAGTTTTCCCCGGACAAAAATATCTCGCCGGAACTGGGTATTTAAAAAGAAATCTCGCACTACTTCCCGAAAAGTTGGATCTGTTACTTGGGATAGTTGGGTTTGGGCGGCACTGGACAAGTTAACAGCATCCACATAGTCGATTAAATGGGCTGATCCCATAAAATTGAGCTTGGCTTCTTCTAATTCTTTGGCAACTTCATCAAAATAAAAAGCATTCCACTCTTCGTTAAAATATTCATGGGCTAGATAGTAACGATTTTGTTCTTTCAGCTTTTCTAAACGGGGTTTTAAAATTGGATTTTGAGTGAAATAATTTGCTTTGGACTCCAGCATTTGTTCCGTGAAATCCAATGCCTTTTCAATACGGCTTAGAATTGGCTCGGAGGAGTTACGTCCATAGCGGAGCATCAAAGCTTGCATCGGTCTTGCCGCTGCCCAACCCGGTAGCGTGTTATAGGAGATATAAACCATACCTCCCACTTTGATTTTCTGCCGAATAAAGTTCACGATCGCCTGACGATTTCTGGGGGTAATCCAACTGTAAATGCCGTGGAGAACAATGAAATCAAACTGCGGTAAATCTTGATTGATAAATTCTTCAAAACTATCGTCAAAAAAATTGACATTTTTGGTGCCCGCTGTTTCAGCTAGGGTCCGGGCTTCAACGATGTGACTAGGATTAAAATCGTTGGCGTAAAACTGAGCCTGGGGGTAGCAACTTGCCAATAAATTGGTGGAATATCCTCGGCCGCAAGCCAGTTCGCAGTAATTAAAATTTTTCTCTAGATTGGGGGATTTTAATGACTTCAGAGTGTTGGCTAGGGCTAGTTTAAGGGGACTTAATTCCCCATAAAAACCATAGGTATAGTTAACTTCTAGGACGTAGCCCTCATTCCAAGTCATGGCGTCTGATTCTGCGTAGGGGTCAAGATTAGCCCTTAGCTTACAAGAAAGGGGCTTTGGGGCCTAGTTGAATGGCACAAATTTTCCTTCCCTGACTGTTTTTGCGCCATTGTCTAGCTCAAAGTCAGCCTCCGGTATCCTCTGGAAAGACTTCCATCCCCTGGTTGAGCAAGGGTAAACCCCACCACTGCATTGGGAAAACCCTCCTTCCTAGCTCCGGATTCCGCCCCCTAAAATTGATTTGGTAGTCCTTACACACCCAATAGCCAATATAGAAAATTTTATGCAACCCACAGATCCTAATAAATTTACGGAAAAAGCTTGGGAGGCGATCGCCAAAACACCGGAGATTGCTAAACAGCATCGACAACAACAAATTGAGACGGAACACCTACTCAGTGCCCTACTAGAACAAAATGGTCTGGCCACCAGCATCTTTAATAAAGCTGGGGTAAGCATTCCCCGAGTTAACGATCAAGTTAATAGCTTTATTGCCCAACAGCCAAAATTAAGTAATCCGAGTGAATCGATTTATTTAGGCCGCAGTCTCGATAAATTGTTGGACAATGCGGAAATAGCCAAGTCTAAATATGGAGACGACTATATTTCCATCGAGCACTTGATGGTGGCTTACGGCCAAGATGACCGCCTGGGCAAAAACTTATATCGAGAAATTGGCCTAACAGAAAATAAGTTGGCAGAAATTATCAAGCAAATTAGAGGAACCCAAAAAGTGACCGATCAAAATCCAGAGGGCAAATACGAATCCCTCGAAAAGTATGGACGAGATTTAACGGAATTGGCCCGGGAAGGCAAATTAGATCCCGTCATTGGCCGGGATGAAGAGGTGCGGCGTACCATTCAAATTCTTTCCCGCCGGACTAAAAATAACCCTGTCTTAATTGGGGAACCGGGGGTAGGGAAAACGGCGATCGCCGAAGGTTTAGCCCAAAGAATTATTAACCATGACGTACCGGAATCATTGCGGGATCGCAAACTAATTTCCCTCGATATGGGGGCGTTAATTGCCGGGGCAAAATACCGGGGGGAATTTGAAGAAAGACTTAAAGCGGTACTTAAAGAAGTTACCGACAGCCAGGGGCAAATTATTCTCTTTATTGACGAAATTCATACCGTTGTCGGCGCTGGGGCCACCCAAGGAGCCATGGATGCGGGCAACTTATTGAAACCCATGTTAGCCCGGGGTGCTTTGCGTTGTATCGGGGCCACTACTTTAGATGAATATCGCAAATATATCGAAAAAGATGCGGCTTTGGAACGACGTTTCCAGGAAGTTTTGGTGGATGAACCCAATGTATTAGATACCATTTCCATTCTCCGGGGATTAAAAGAACGCTATGAAGTACACCACGGCGTAAAAATTGCCGATAGTGCCCTGGTAGCGGCGGCCATGTTGTCCAATCGTTACATCAGTGATCGTTTTCTGCCGGATAAGGCGATCGACCTAGTGGACGAAGCAGCGGCCAAATTAAAAATGGAAATCACCTCCAAACCAGAGGAATTAGATGAAGTTGACCGCAAAATTCTCCAACTAGAAATGGAGCGTTTATCTTTACAACGGGAGAATGATTCTGCTTCCAAGGAGCGGCTAGAAAAATTGGAAAAAGAGTTGGCTGATTTTAAAGAAGAACAGTCTAAACTTAATGGCCAATGGCAATCAGAAAAAACTGTCATTGATCAAATTCGTACTGTTAAGGAAACCATCGACCAAGTCAACTTAGAAATTCAACAGGCACAACGGGATTACGACTACAATAAAGCAGCGGAGTTACAGTATGGCAAATTAACTGATTTACAGCGGCAAGTGGAAGCTTTGGAAACCCAATTGGCGGAGCAACAAACTTCTGGCAAATCCCTCTTACGGGAAGAAGTTTTAGAGTCTGACATTGCCGAAATTATCTCGAAATGGACCGGTATTCCCATCAGTAAATTGGTGGAATCGGAAAAAGAAAAACTGCTCCACTTGGAAGATGAATTACACAGCCGAGTGATTGGTCAGGATGAAGCGGTAACCGCCGTAGCCGAAGCCATTCAACGCTCCCGAGCTGGTCTTTCCGATCCTAATCGTCCCACCGCTAGCTTTATTTTTCTGGGCCCCACAGGGGTCGGGAAAACTGAGTTGGCTAAGGCTTTGGCCAAAAATTTATTCGACACGGAAGAAGCCCTGGTTCGGATCGACATGTCTGAATATATGGAAAAACACGCTGTTTCCCGTTTAATGGGGGCCCCTCCGGGCTATGTGGGCTATGAAGAAGGGGGACAATTGACGGAAGCAATTCGCCGCCGGCCCTATTCGGTCATTCTTTTTGACGAGATTGAAAAAGCCCATGGGGATGTGTTTAACGTCATGCTCCAAATCCTGGATGATGGCCGTTTAACCGATGCCCAAGGCCATGTGGTGGACTTCAAAAATACGATTATCATTATGACCAGTAACCTGGGCTCCCAATACATTTTGGATGTGGCGGGGGATGATAGTCGTTATGAAGAAATGCGGAGCCGAGTTATGGATGTGATGCGGGAAAACTTCCGCCCAGAATTTCTCAATCGGGTGGATGAAACGATCATTTTCCATGGCTTACAAAAATCCGAGTTACGATCCATTGTCCAAATTCAAATTCAGTCTTTGGCTACCCGTTTGGAGGAACAAAAATTAACTTTGAAGTTAACGGATAAAGCCCTAGATTTCCTGGCCGCCGTGGGTTATGACCCCGTTTATGGGGCTCGTCCTTTAAAACGGGCCGTCCAAAAATATTTGGAAACGGCGATCGCCAAGGGAATTTTACGGGGGGATTACAAACCTGGTGAGACCATTGTGGTGGATGAAACCGACGAACGCCTCAGTTTTACCAGTTTAAGGGGGGATTTAGTCACCGTTTAGGGACTTCTGTTCCGTCAACTCTGACGGATTAATAACTCCATCAATACTAACCCTAGGGGATTCCAACTCCGCCGTCATGGTTGCCCCTGGGGTTTGGTGATGGGGTAATAACTCCTGACCCCGGTTAATCAAAGCCGCCATGCCCTTGTCATAATTACTGGCGATCGCCAAAAAAGCACCGGCCATAACGTAAATAGGCAGGGGCAAAATTACCCCCCATAGCCATTGGAAAAGTTGCACTCCGGCAAATAAAACCACCACCACCACCAGTAAAAATGGCATCATTATCATCCCCAGAAATAAGCTCAACCCGGATGTTGTGAAGATATCAAACAACGACTCCGCCTTAGATATTAGAAGATTTCTCCCTTAAATCAAACCCCAACAAAAATCGTGGCGGAACCACAGCCATGGCCACCACGAAATAGTAAAGTAAGTTATGCAGACCAGCAGGTCAGGTAATTATTGGTGCCGCAGTTACACAGAGGCCGGTACCTTAGCTTCCGCCGTTAACTGTTCGTAAACTTCCCGCATTTTCAGACCCACTAACACCTGGAACAGACCAGTACCATTGTCAGTGCCTGGGTAATCCTTATGCTTGAGCAACAACTCGGTCATTTCACCGTAGTACTTAGTACCAGTCTTGCTGAGGTGATTTTCCACGTAAACCATTTCCTCTAGGTTTTCAAACCTGCCGTCCACTTCCAGCAAAGATACTTCGTTGCCCATGAAATTATCGGGGCCGTAGTACATCTTGATGCCAGGATAGGTACAGGTCAGCTTCCGACCACAGGGACGCCAATCAATGGTGGAACCTTCGTCAAACAGGTAGGCCGGCTCGAAGAATTTAACCCCTTCTTTTTGCACAAGACGAACCCGCAGGAGTTTACTTTCCTTGTCCTCAATCAAGCGGGTGGGCAACACCTGGATCACCACATCCGCATATTGCTTTTGGGGCTCGATATAGGCGGTGAAGTCAGGCTTACGGGCGTTGATGGAAGCCAAAATATCTTCATAGGTGTGGCCCCGTTCGGCCATGTCCCGTTGAATTTTCCAGTTAATTTTCACTTCTTCGCTGATGTCCAGGTAGACCCCGAAATCCACCAGTTCCCGCACCCGTTCATCGTAGAGGGGATGCAAACCCTCAATAACCACCACTTTGTTGGGTTCAACTTTTTCCGGCGGATCCAGCAGCCCCGTTTCGTGGTTGTAAATGGGTTTCATAATGGATTGACCACTTTTGAGCGTTTTAATCTGCTCATACATGAGGTCAAAATTGTTGGCTCTGGGATCCAGGGCGGTGACCCCAGCGGCTTTTCTACCCTGGCGATCCAAACTATGGTAATCGTCCAAACAAATTACCGTCATGAACTCTTCGCCGAATAAATCCGTTAAACGACGTAAGAAAGTAGACTTACCGCAACCGGAATCCCCGGCAACACCAATAAGAACCACGCGGTCTAGCTGTGTGGTCATAACATCCCTCAAAAATGCAAAACTGATTGTTAACCCGGTTTCCTAGAAAATTTCTCCTCACCCCAGATGGCGTGTTGGAGAGACAAACCAGAGCCTATGGGCTTGTTAACCCCCTGTCAAGGGCCGAAGGAAAACTAATCCTGAGATCTAGTCATCCTGGTCAACCCCAGATAACGCTCTTCGGTTCTAGCCAGAGATATAGCCTGACCCTCTGAATACTGAGTATGAATTCTATCAGAATTGTATTCCCTTCTACAAGATTGACCGAGTCAAGGGGGGGCGCGCCCTATGACTAGACTTAACTTAGACTAGTGGAGGTTCATTCCAGGGTTAATCGTCCGGTAAAGTGATACATGGGTTACATTTTATCAAGGTTAACTTTGTTAGGGTGGTAGGACTAAATATCCGCTTCTGACCCCACTGCTCCTCCCGGCCACGGCGATCGCCTGACGATGGTAGGCTTGATAATACTGCGATAAATTTCTGTCAGTATTATTTGATTGAGTAGGGAGCAATTAACCCATGTACAGTCCCGGTTACGTAGCGACTTCATCCCGCCAGAGCGATGCCGGTAATCGTTTATTCGTTTATGAGGTAATCGGCCTGAGTCAGAGCACCATGACTGATGGCTTAGACTATCCCATCCGCCGTAGTGGCAGCACGTTCATCACCGTCCCCCTAAAGCGGATGAACCAAGAAATGCGACGCATTACCCGGATGGGAGGAAAAATTGTCAGCATTAAGCCTCTAGAGGGAGATTCGCCTTTACCCCACACCGAGGGCATTGCTAAACCCAGTCAATCCGAGGGAAGTGGTTCAGAAGCGGTGGCTAATCCAGCCCCTGAATCTAACAAAACCATGACAACAACCCCCAAAGAAAAAAAAGCTGACGATATTCCCGTCAATATTTATCGTCCCAAAACTCCCTACATCGGCAAAGTTTTAGAAAATTATCCTTTGGTAAGGGAAGGGGCCATTGGCACAGTACAACACCTCACGTTTGACCTCTCCGCTGGGGATCTCCGTTACCTAGAAGGGCAAAGTATCGGTATCATTCCCCCCGGGGAAGATGATAAGGGCAAACCCCATAAGTTGCGCCTGTATTCCATTGCTTCCACCAGACACGGCGATTTTGGCGACGATAAAACCGTTTCTCTCTGTGTGCGCCAATTGGAATATCAAAACGAAGCTGGGGAAACTGTACAAGGGGTCTGCTCCACCTACCTGTGCAACATCAAAGAAGGGGACGACATTGCCATCACTGGCCCCGTTGGCAAGGAAATGCTCTTACCTCCAGACGAGGATGCCAACATTGTGATGCTGGCCACCGGTACCGGTATTGCCCCCTTCCGGGCCTTCCTGTGGCGTATGTTCAAGGAACAACACGAAGATTACAAATTTAAAGGCCTAGCTTGGCTCATCTTTGGCATTCCCAAATCAGAAAATATTCTCTATAAAGATGATTTGGAAAAAATGGCAGCGGAATTTCCCGATAATTTCCGCTTAACCTATGCCATCAGCCGGGAGCAACAAAATGCCGAGGGCGGCCGGATGTATATCCAGCACCGGGTGGCGGAAAATGCTGAAGAACTGTGGAATTTGATGCAAAACCCCAAAACCCACACCTATATGTGCGGTCTCAAAGGCATGGAACCCGGCATTGATGAAGCGTTCACCGCCCTAGCGGAACAAAATGGTACCGAATGGACCACTTTCCAACGGGAAATGAAAAAAGAACACCGCTGGCACGTAGAAACCTACTAGAAACCTAGTAAGGGTTTTTGTCGGCGGATTGATCCATTTAGTTTGAAGGGAGTTTTACCATTGGTAGGCTCCTTTTCGGTGTTGGGCCAACAATTAACAGAGCACTGGGGTTGAATCTAGGCAGAACTTAGCTAAGGCTTGGGACACTCCATCGGCTTCCACGTCCGCTGTTACCCAGTCCGCCACCTTTTGCACTTCGGGGGGAGCATTACCCATGGCTACCCCCACTCCGGCATATTTCAGCATTTCCACGTCGTTAAAATTGTCTCCGATCGCCAAAATTTCTTGGGGATCAAGCCCTAATACGTCTTCAGTTAAATGTTTCAGGGCCAGGCCTTTGGTGGCTTCAGCGTGGGTGACTTCAAAGTAAATTTCGGTGGATTGGGTCAGGTGCACGGCTTGGCCCTGGAGTTTTTGATCCATTTCCGTCATCAACTGGGCCATAAGGGGAGCATTGCGACTGATGGCTAACATTTTGGTGGTGCTACCCAATTCAATAATTGAGCGTAGGTCGCCGCTAGCTTGGGCCATGGCACCAGACCTTTCCATATAAACATGGGTTTCTGGGGTGATATGCCGCACATGGAGCTGGTCGTTGTAATAGCAGTGGATATCAAGATGGGGTTCCAGTTCCGGTCGCTCAAAATGGTCCAAAATTTCCAAGGCGATCGCCGGGGGCAGGGGTTTTTCCCTTAAAACACCACCAGTGTGGGGATGCTTGGTTAGGGCACCATTGTAACTAATCAAAGGCAGGGTTGATTGAATGGTCTGATGGAACCGTAGAGCAGAACTAAACATACGGCCAGTGGCCAACGCCACTTGGATACCCCGGCTCTGTACCTGGTGGATGGTTTTCACCACTGTGGGGTTAATTTGATTGGATACTCCGGCGATGGTGCCATCAATGTCCAATACTACTAACTTGATTGACACTGTTAAACTCCCTGGCAACGGATTAGTTGGGCAAAAATTCTGTTAGAAAGCTGAAATCTAAAGCTTAAATTTACAATGATTTACATTTCCCCCTCCATTTAACCATTCTGAGAACAGCGCTTAACATGGACTTCTAGGGTCGGGCGGCTATGCTGGAAAAGCAAAAATTGCTAGTCTGGATGGTAAAAATTATCTTTGAGTCTTCCATGACTGAACTGGTGGAGTGATCTGTCAGGGTTATCAACTGAAATTTCAATTATTTAAATTATTTAGACTTAAATTTTTCAATCATTGCTTTAAGCTAGGGTAAATCTTGCCGGAGGAGGCATTGGGGTGGCAACTTCTAGGACACAACGGGATGTTTGGGTTTATGTCGGCATTGGGGCCATGGTCAGTGCCTTGGTGTTATTTTCCTTGGTGCCTCTGGTGATGGGTTTGTGGCAACCACGTCCCGCTGCGGATGGAGTCGTCAATGGGGGCACACCTCTAGAAAGTCAGGCGTTGGGCTATCAGTTAGTGCTGGAAAGGGAGCCGGATAATGTCAATGCTCTCCAAGGTTTGCTAGAAATTCGCCTGCAACAAAAAAATCTTTCTGCGGCGATCGCCCCTTTGGAAAGGTTGGGACAAATTCGGGCGGACCAGGTGCAGTACCGTATTTTGTTGGCCCAGCTTAAGACCCAACTGGAGGACAATGCGGGGGCGGCAAAGGTTTACCGAGAAATCCTGACTCAATCCCCTTACAACATCCAAGCTTTGAAAGGTCTAAGTGGACTTTATGCCCAACAGGAACGCCCCGCTGAAGCGGTGGCCATTGTGCAAAATGCCATCACCCAGGCGATCAAAGCCCAAACCGGAGCCCCTGGCACTGTTCCCCCCGACCAACTCACTTCCTTACAACTTCTGCTGGGGGAAATTTACCTCAGTCAAAATCGCCCCGACCAGGCGATCGCCATTTATGAAGCCGCTAGCAAAGTCAACGGCAATGATTTTCGTCCCGTCCTAGCCCAGGCCCAGGTCATGGCCCAAACTGGCAAAGTTAAGGAGGCCGACCCTTTTTTCCAGCAGGCAATTATGCTGGCTCCAGTGCAGTATAAGGACCCGATAAAAAACATTGCCCTCCAGGTGACCAACCAGGCTTTGGCCAATCAGAATGGAGCCCCCGAAACCAGTATCCCTTCCCCCGCCCCCATCCTCAAGTCAGAATAAAAGGAAGTCTTAGGGGGCCCTGGCCAACTGGTAGGATAGAAAAATTAACAAAATTTAGTAACAATCCAGGGAGGGAACCCTCAGTGATGTCCTTTTTGAAAAATCAGTTGTCACGGCTGTTGGCCTTAATTTTGGTGGTGGCGATCGGTCTGACGGCCTGCGACAGCGGCACAGGACTCACCGGCAACTATAGCCAAGATACCCTGACGGTCATTGCCACCCTGCGGGAGGCGATCGATCTACCCCAGGATGCCCCCAATCGCCAAGAGGTGCAGGACACCGCCCGGGGCCAGATTAATGACTATATTTCCCGTTACCGTCGCAAAGGTGATGCCGGTGGGCTGAAATCCTTTACCACCATGCAAACGGCCCTCAACTCCCTGGCTGGATACTACACTTCCTACGGTGCCCGTCCCATTCCCGAAAAGCTGAAAAAACGCTTACAACTGGAATTTACCCAGGCAGAAAGATCCATTGAACGGGGCGTGTGAACCATCCTGATTTCCCCCCCATCGGGGACCCCCAGTTAAAACTCGAAGCCCTCACCCATCGTTCCTATTGCAACGAACATCCTGGTACTCCTTCCTATGACCGGCTGGAATTTCTTGGGGATGCGGTGTTGGGTTTTGTGGTGGGGCGCATTCTTTTTGAACGTTATCCCCATTTTACTGAGGCAGAGTTAACCCGTCTGCGGTCCCAGTTGGTTAATCAAAATCAGTTGGCCTATCTAGCGAGGTTTTTACACATTGCGCCGGAAATTCGCCTGAGCCAAAGTTTGGCCAGGGACGATGGACAATCCAGCCCTTCAATCCTGGCCGATGTTTTTGAATCATTGTTGGGGGCAGCTCTCCTGGATGGGGGTTTGACGGCGGTGGAAGATTTCATTCAAGAACTATTCGTTCCCATCCTAGAGCAGTGGGAAAAAAGCCAGGATGGGCGATCGCCAAAACCAGTGCCGACCATGGATGTGAAAAGCATGCTCCAGCAGTGGGCTTTGGCCAAAACGAAACAATTACCGGAATATGAACTAATCAACGCCAGTGGGCCACCCCATGCCCAGGAATTTACCTTTACCGTCAAACTAGCGGGAAAAATCCATGGTCAAGGCTCTGGCCCCAGTAAGCAAATTGCCACCAAACAGGCAGCCCTAGAGGCATTGAAAAGTTTGGGGCTATTGCAATAAGCAAAGCAGAATCCACCCTGGTGGGGAGAAACGATGGAACACGCCTTAATCGAACTGGATTGGGCCGACATTGGTTGGATGTTGGGACTCCTGGGCGCGGCGATCGCCCTTTTGCAATGGCAGGGGCTAAATCTGACAGGGCAATTACTATGGGCCGGGGGACGCACCATTTTGCAACTGATTGTGGTGGGCTATTTTCTCGCAGTGGTTTTTTCCCTGGATAATCCCTGGGCAGTGTTGCTAGTGTTGGCGATTATGTTAACCATTGCCGCCGTGGTGGCCAGAAATCGCATTAATCCCCGTAGTAAGTCTCTGTTTGGTTGGCTATGGCTTTCCTTGGGGGCGAGTACTGCCATCAGTTTGGGTTACGCCTTGGTGGTGATCATCCAGCCGCCCCAATGGTATTCCCCCCAATATCTCATTCCCCTCACCGGCATGATTCTGGGACAAACCATGAACAGCGCTTCACTGGCCGGTGAAAGATTAGCCAGTGCTATCCAGCAAAATCCCCGGGAAATTGAAACCCACCTTTGCCTAGGGGCTACCCCCGGCCAGGCGATCGCCAGTTATCGTAGGGCCGCTATCCGAGCCAGTCTGATTCCTACTGTGAACCAAATGATGGTGGTGGGCTTGGTCAGTTTGCCGGGAATGTTAACCGGGCAAGTGTTAGCTGGGGGTGATCCCCTCAATGCCTCGGTCTATCAAATTTTGATTATGTTCTTAATTTTATTGACCAACACCCTTAGTACCATTGCAGTCACCGCCACCGTTTACCGTCAGTATTTCAATCAACATCAACAATTATTGGTATAGTCAGAGCAATATTTTAAAGAGAAGCTAATTTTTATTCAAAAAATCTTGGAGATTATTTTGAATAACGTCTAAAAACTCCTGCAACTGAAACTTTGATGAAAAACGAAGTCTTTTCGTGCCGGAAAAACGTTTCTCGTTATCAAATGGCATAGCTATATTTGGACTAAGAGTTTCAAGAAAACTGGTGTAGTCGAAAAATTTAGTTTGATTTTTACTTTCTGCGATTAAGTAGTTATCTAATCCTCCTTTAATTGGTAACCATTTTTCAATTAATTTAGTTTCACTAAAAAAGCCGTTGTAAAAATCGTCAGAAGTAAGTAAACCTTTGTTAAAGTCATCACTTATTTTTAATAAAATATCACTTAGGAGCTTTTCATCATTAAAAGGCAAGAGTAATATCTCTTTTCTTGTTTCGTATCGTTTATTGGCGGCAAAAAAATCTGGCTTGTATGGACTATGCCACAAAGAATTATTGGCATTATATTTTAGAGGGAAATGGGATAGGCAAAACTTTATTAAAGATTCATTTATTTCTCCATAGATTTCTTTGACATATGATTTATATGCTTCATCAAAGCCTATATCATCAATTATGAAAAACTCTCTTAAGTGACAATCATAGCCATCTATCCAATATATTTCCGTCAATGCAGAATTTAAAACATGGTTATGAATGGATAAATTAAAAACATTATCCCTTCCTAAAGAGAAATATAAAGCACTTTTGCCCAATATTCCATTCCTGAAAGAACGAATGGTTGAATATCTATCTCTTGTTTTTAACTTCCATCCGGTCAATGCTGATAATTGATCTAGCAAAAAAATGCTTATGCTCTCGGGGTTGTCATTATCAGTAGTTATTTTGGTGGAGTTCGTATTCTTAGAAAGAGAAATATTTCGGCTGTCCATATTCAATTCAAGATCATCACGAACCATAATTAGTCTAGCTATTTCTTGTAAATCATTAAGATCGCAGGAAATATTTATTTTATTTTCTTTAATTGAAATTTCTACATTGATTTTTTTGTCTTTCATTTTTACGAATAAATAATTAAATAAAATTAATGACAAAGCATAACTAGATAAGACTTATTAAAAAAGTCATAGAGAGTAAACTTTCCCTCTATGACTCAAGATTTTTGGTCTAAATGCAAGGTCTTGTTTTAAAGCAGGAATAGCGTGGTTGCCATTTCTCTTTGATGGCTGATTTTATAAAACCGTTCTCATTTTTCACCCGGCGTTGATAAACAGCTTCACTCAGAGCATTATGAGCATCGAGCAAAACCTGACTTTCTCCGGCTTGGATACACTGCTGGCAGAGCTTAACCAAACCGGCATCCTGGGCGTTAACTCCCAAATCTGAGAGTTTCGCAAGATAATTGGGGAGAAAAGTTTCGGGGCGTAGAGTAAAATAGGGGTTCATGTAGAAGAGCCTCCTTGATGGGGCTTATTTTTTTTATAACTCAATACTCACACACATACACAAACCTGTCAAGCCCGATGTATGTATTTTGCCGTGGTGACTCCCAGATTTCAGAGGTGGAAGTCAGCTTCAAGCTAGACTAAATTGTCGACTGTCATTGTGCTGGCATATGGTCTCCAATGGGTCGTTATCATTCAAGGAATCCCCATTGTCCCCTGGGAAATTTTGCTATGATCTGCCTAGCTTTGCAGTCGGAAAACCCCAGTAATGTCTCTACTTTTGCTGGTGTTCCCCGGAAGCCCAACGTCTGTTAAGGCTAATTTTTCTGCCGTCATTTCCCACACAAATTTTTTCCCCCCTTTATGACTGCTACCCTCTCCCGGGCCGCTTGGGCCAGCAATTTCAGCCAAAACGCAGTGGAATTTGACCGCACTGGATTGGATCTGATCTCAGGACAAATTCCGGCGGAATTAAAGGGGAGTTTGTATCGCAATGGGCCGGGCCGCCTCAGTCGGAGTTCGGAAAAAGTCGGCCATTGGTTTGATGGCGATGGGGCGATTCTGGCGGTGCATTTTGGTGAAGGGCAAGCCCAAGGACTTTATCGTTACGTGCAAACCCGAGGTTATGCAGAGGAGGAAAAAGCAGGACGTTATCTTTACGGTAACTACGGCATGGTGGATCCTCAAGGGGTTTGGCATTACTGGAAAAGTTTACTGACCCAGACCGATGTGCTGAAAAATGCTTCCAATACCTCGGTAATGGCTCTGCCCGATCGCCTGTTGACCCTGTGGGAAGCAGGACAGCCCTATGCTTTGGATCTGGAGAATTTAGCTACGTTAGGCACGGAGGATTTTGGTGGCGCTTTTCAACCGGGGCAACCGTTTTCTGCCCATCCTCTGCGGGATCCAGTCACCGAGGAAATTTTTAGCATTGGGGTAGATTTTCAATTCAACCTCAACCTTTACCGTCTAGACCGCCTGGGTAATTTACTCCAGCACCGTCGTTTGAAACTGAGCCGTACTCCCTTCTGCCATAGTTTTTGCATGGCGGGGCGTTATCTGATCCTATTTTTACCCCCCATCACCCTCAATCAATTTTCCTTGCTGTTAGGTAATGTGGCCTATGCCGATGCCCTGGGTTGGGATGCCCAAGGAGGGACGAAAATTCTGGTGCTCGATCGCCAAACGTTGGAAATTGTCAGTGAAGGGGAAACGGAATCATGGTTCCAATGGCACTATGGCAACGGCTGTGAGTTGGACGATGGCAATGTGCGCCTCGATTTTGTTCGGTTCAACGATTTTGCCCAAACCAATGAATATTTGCGGGAAGTACCCACCGGAGCGGTGAAAACCTCCACGGATGGTCAACTATGGCAAGCTATCCTCAATCCCCAAACGGCCAAAATAGTTGAGTTAACCAATGTGCTGAGCCGCAGTGGTGAATTTCCGGTGATTAATCCCCAACGCACTGGTCAACCCTGGCGCTATACCTATATGGCTCTGCAACGACCAGCGGAAATCCTTGGTTCCCAATGGTTTGGGGAAATTGCCCGCATTGATTACCACACAGGGGATGTAACCACGGCTAAGCTAGGAGACCATCAGTATCCCGTGGAACCCCTTTACATTCCTCACCCGGATGACGGTGATCGGGGTTGGATTATCACTGTGGTCTATGACGGCGATCGCCATGGCAGTGAGGTGTGGCTGTGGGATGCGGATCGTTTGCAGGAAGAACCCATTTGTCGCTTAGCTTTACCCCAGGTAATTCCCTTTAGCTTCCATGGCACTTGGCGGCCTGCCTAAGCCTAGAGTCGGTGAGGCCCAGGCCCTGGGGATGGGGTAAAATTGGCCAGCCTGGGCAGACAATGGCAACGGTAGGAGTGTTGTTGAACCTGGCTAAAGCTTAAGAGAGCTCAATTTTATCAACGTTAATTTTTCAACATTTCATGTCCCATTCCACCGATCTTTCCGCCCTAGCCCGTTGGATGGCCGCCGATTTTAGCAACCAGGCCCAAGCCTTTGAAAATCCTCCTTTTTACGCCCATATCCGGGTGGCCATTCGTCCCCTCGACCAAGCAAAGTTTGGCGATCGCCTTTTATTTTTAGAACAGGCTTATGACTTTATGTTGCAGAGGCCCTATCGCCTACGGGTGCTGAAATTAAAGGTGGTGGAAGATCATATTGAAATTGAAAACTTTAAAGTCAAAGATGAGGAAAAATTCTATGGTGCGGCCAGGGATTTGGGCAAACTGGCTCAACTAACCCCCGCTGATCTCGAACCCATGCATGGCTGTGACATGATTGTGGAATGGACCGGCACCAGCTTTAAAGGGGAAGTGCAACCGGGACGGCAATGCCGAGTGATGCGGGACGGCAAGGAAACCTATCTGGAAAATAGTTTTGAGGTCAGCGAAACGGGATTAATTAGCCTCGACCGTGGTTACGATCCAGAAACCAATGAACGGGTTTGGGGCTCCGTGGCCGGTGCGTTTCATTTTGTCCGGTGGCAGAGCTTCGCCGATGAAGTTAGTTTTTAGCCAGCCTCGACTTTGTTGTTTGCCGGAGGAAACAGGTAGATTGCCCCTGAAACGAGTGTTAAAACCACCGCCATCCAGAAGATGACCATGCCAATTTGGCCATAAATTTCTGGCAACGGCGCTAACAACAAGGCGATCGCCGTGATTTGGGTAAAGGTTTTTACTTTGCCCCAGAGATTAGCCCCGGCAATTTCCGTTTGACTAGCAAGCTGGGGATTAACCCGCCAACCAGCGATTACCAACTCCCTGGCCAAAATTAAACCCACTGCCCAGGGGGGAACTACCTGCCAAGTTAACAAAATTAATAATGGGGCTAATACCAGTAATTTATCCACCAAAGGATCGAGGAATTTGCCCAACTCCGTCACCTGATTTAATCGGCGGGCCAGGTAACCATCCAACCAGTCAGTGCTGGCAGCCAGCAAGAAAATCCCCACTCCCCACCAGCAGGTTTCAGCCTCTGGAGTCGGTAGCCAAAGAAATAGTAAGGGTAAAGCCAATAAACGGGAAACCGTCACCCAGTTGGGTATATTCATCGAGAAAACGGTGTAGTGGGACTAAATTTACCAATCGAACTAGTAATGGTCGCCAGATTTACGGTGATGCACCGCCGTTACCCCGTCTTTGAGTAGGGCACCCCGGTCAGTCACCGCATAAAGTACCCAATGGTCGCCGCACTCCAACCGTTGTTGCACCCGACATTCCAGGTAGGCAAGGGATTCTGTCAAAATTGGCGCCCCATTTTCTGCCGTTTCCGTGGCCACCTCTGCAAATCGATCGCCGCCGGGGGCAAAGGGTTTGAGAAAATGTTTCATCAGTCCCAGATGGTTGCCTTCCTGCAAAATATTCAACACAAAGCAACTGTTTTTGTGTAGGAAAGATTCGATCGCCCTTTCCTTGGCCACGGCAACGGTTAAACCAGGGGGGGAAAAGGTAGCTTGGGAAACCCAGGAAGCTAACATGGCACTGCTCAATTCCCCTTGCTGGGCGGTAACCACACAGAGGGAACCCACTAAACGGCCTAGGGCTTGGTCGGTGCGGGCAGATTCCGACTCCGGCAGAGCAGATTTAGGTTGGCGACGTTTTTCTGCCTTTTTCAGAGCTTGGGCAAAATCCGTACCGGCCTCTTCGCACATTTTCAAAGTTTGGTCGGTGGGCTTAAATTTCACGCGGATGGTGTCAAAGCCAAAGCTAAAGCCCGCATCCCGAAATTTGTTTTCCAACATATCGATCGCCTCTCCACTCCAACCGAAGGAACCAAACACGCCGCACAGTTGGGTTTTGGACGCATTGGCCAGGGTGATGCCCAGGGCCGTTTGAATGGGGGTGGGGGCATGGCCGCCCAGGGTGGGGGAACCAAAAATAAAACCGGCGGATTTACCAATCGCCTCCTTAATTTCTTCTGCGTTACTGGTTTCCGCATTGATGGCCGTTACCGCTACCCCAGCTTTAGTAATGCCTCTGGCGATCGCCTGGGCCAGGGTGCTGGTATTGCCGTAGGCAGAAGCGTAAATTAAGGCCACGTTCAAAGCTTGGGCCTGCTGTTCCCTGAGCCATTGCTGATAGTTACGGGTCAACTCCCGCAAACCGTAGCGCACCAGGGGGCCATGGCTGGGGGCATAGGTCTGGGCTGGATAGGCTTCTAACTTATTGAGGGCGGCACTCACCTGGGCGGCGGCGGGGGCCAACAGACAGTCAAAGTAATAGCGACGGTCTTCTTGGTAAATAGTCCAACCTTCATCGAACACTTGGTCACCACAAACGTGGGCCCCGAACAGTTTATCGGTGAATAAAATTTCGGTGCGGGGATCGTAGGTGCATAGTTGCCCTGGGTACCGGGGGCTGGGGGTGGGAATAAACGTCAGCTCGTGGCCCCGACCCAAATCCAGACGGTCATTGCCTTTCATCACTTGGATAGGATTATTGACTTCAGCATCCGCCAGCAATTTTTCTAAATTTTGAGCGGCGGGGTTGGAGCAGATAATGGTTGCCTGGGGAGCTAGGCTCAACAAAAGCTTAAGGGTATGGGCCCGATTAGCGTTGACGTGGCCCAAAATGACGTAATCCAGGCTGTTGAGGTCTAACCGTTGAATTAGGGTGCCGACAAAATTATCGGTGAAGGATTCCCCCGGCGGGTCAAAGAGGGCAATCTTATCAGCACTGATCAGGTAACTATTGGCAGTGGTGCCCCGTTGCAAGCCATACTCAATTTCAAACTTCAGCCTATCCCAGGTGCGGGAGCGAAACACAGTGGTGTCAACGGCGATCGGGCAGATTTGAACGTCTTTGGCAGGCATGGTGAGGGGAGGGAAAAGACAACTGACCAACAACGGTAGTTGGACTGTCTCCAGTTTTGCACGGATTCCCACCGTTCACTAACCCTTCAGTTAAGGATTAAACCTGGGAGGCTTGGCGACGGGCGGCGGATTTTTCCAATAAAGATTGGGCAAAGGCTAACGCTTCTTTGGCGGAATGGCCCCCGGTGAGTTGGGCTAATTCCTGTTGGCGATCGCCGTCGGATTGGAGGGGAGTAATGCGAATGACGGTGCGTAAATCTTCGTCAAGTTGGGGATTGGTGGGATCGGCAATGTTTTCATTAATGACCACTTTGTCCACATGGAAATGGGCATCGGCCAGGGCCGCCACCAAAGGTTGATGGGTGACACAGAGCAGTTGTTGGCGCTGACTGAGTTGGGCTAGCTTGTCGGCGATCGCCTGGGCTACTTTGCCGGATACTCCCACGTCGATTTCATCAAAAATTAAGGTTTGGCTGGGGGGAGCCAGTTCACTAAAACAGGCTTTGAGGGCCAGGAGGAATCGGCTCATTTCCCCACCGGAGGCAGTGGCGGCCAAGGGTTGAATTTTTTCCCCGGTGTTGGGGCTGAAATAAAACACCACCTGTTCTGCGCCGAAACTACTGGGGGCACTGGACTCCAATTGGCAAACAAAAATTACCTTTTCCATGGCCAGGGGCTTGAGTTCTTGTACCAACCTTTTTTCTAGTTTTTGCGCCGTTTTTTGGCGAATTAAAGTTAACTGACCACAATGTTTAATTAATTCTTGTTCTGCCTTGGTCAAAGATTCTTGCAACTGGGCGAGGGATTGTTCTCCGTCCGTCAACTGGTCATATTCAGCTTGGATTTTTTCTTGGTAGGTCAAAGCTTCGGTTAAGCTAGGGCCATATTTACGACAAATCCTTTTCAACACTTGCAATCTTGCTTCCACTTCCCCTAACCGCTCTGGATCAGCTTCCAAATTATCTCCATAGCGTTGCACTTGCCTTCCTGCTTCAATTACTTGGGTTAACGCTGTTTGTACCAGTTCTAATAGGGGATCAAGGCCACTGTCAAATTCCGCCATGGTTTGCAACTGTCCTTCCGCATCCCCCAACAAATCGGCGATCGCCGGGGCATCCCGTTCACTTTGGTACAAAAGCTGGGTAGCTTGATAGCTTAACTGTTGTAGTTCCACCACATGGGAAAGTTTTTCCTGTTCTTGGATTAACAATTCCCATTCATCGCCATCGGTTAATTCTGCTTCGGTCAATTCCTGTAACTGATAGGTTAAAAAATCCAGCCGTTGTAAACGATTTTGTTCCGATTGTTGCCTAGCTGTTAAAGCTTGTTTCGCTTGGGTAAATTCCCTATAGGCTACTTCCACCGCTTGACGTTTTTCTAATAAGTTTTGCCCGCCAAATAAATCCAGTAGTTGCCGTTGTTGCCCCGGATCTAATAGTTGTTGAGTTTGGCCCTGGGCTGTAATTTCCACCAATTGGCTCCGCAATTCTGCCAAAATTTGGCGATTTACCAACACTCCATTCAGGCGGGAACGGGAATTTAATGAGCTTCCTTTTTTGCTAAATTCCCTCGTGCAGGCGATGGTGTTGCCTTCCAATGGCTCAATGGCTTGGGTTGCTAACCAATCATTAAGCTCGGTACTGGTGGAAAAAATTCCTTCAATCACACCGCTGGAACACCCCTGGCGCAAAACCCTCGCTCCGGCCTTTCCTCCTAGCAATAAATCAATCGCATCAAGCAAAATTGATTTCCCGGCGCCGGTTTCCCCCGTCAATACATTCAAGCCTTGCCCAAAGTTAATTTCTAAGCAGTCAATCAAAGCAAAGTTATTGATCCGCAGGGATAGTAGCATGAAAAATTAGCCAATAATTTGAACGTTCTGCTCTGGAGAAATATCCGTTACGATAACTAAGTCTAGAATATGAGTGCAAATCAAAGTACACTGGTTTTTCATACCCGATTCGGCATGGATTTTGATTTTACCGATGTCCGCCCCGATAAGTCCATTAAATAACCTTTAAGAGCCTGTTCGAAAAGCCCCCCTGACCTCCCAAATTTGGGGGATTTAGGGGGCGAAATAAAACTTTCCAAACATGTTCTGAAAAGTTTTTAAATTTGCTTGCTGTCCACTGAGTGGGGGGGCAGGGCAGTAATTTACTTGGGCGAATTGGTGGTTGGCGTTGTGATTGAATGGAAGATTTTTTTTGAGTTTAGTTACCAATTGGTTTATGCCCCAGCAGGGCATTTTTGATTTTGCCTAACTCCTTGACTAGTAATGGTTTTGGGCTTTTAGCCAGATTTATCTCTAACTCCTCTGCTACTTTTTTGATTCTGTCTGGGTAGATTAGGCTTAGGGTTTAATGAATGGTTGGAGGGCTGTGATCCAGATCACATACGTGGGTTAACCGGGATAATAAAATACAGTTTGGTGAAATGAAGGGTGGTGGTAGAGAGTTGACCCAGCTTCAAACAAGAACCAAAGTTCAGTGTTCCTAATGTAATTCTTTTGTTTTTATTTTCTTTTATTGATTGCTTTCCTATCTCGCTCACTTTATTTTTACTCACAGTTGAAGATCAATTATGAATACTCGCTTTTTCCTCAATTTCCTCACTGCCCCCAAACGTAATGCCGGCTTTGCCATGCCCATGGTAATCATGGCTGGCTTAGTTATTACCGTGGCGGCCGCCGCTATTGCCATGAAGGGCATGAATGACCAAAATCAGGTCACTTCCAAGGCCATGAAACAACAGTCCGAGGCGATTGCTGAAGCAGGGGTGACACAAGTGCAAAATTTTTTACTCGGATCAAAGTTCATGGCTTTGTATCCTAAAGACAAGTGGGAAACAGCTATAACAGTCAATGGTGATGGCAGCGTTACGATTAATGATACTGACCTGCAACAATATGTGACGAAAGTTGCAACTTCTCTGGCATCTGGCGGAGGAGCGGGAGGAAGTGACGCTTGTTCTAGTGGCAGTCCTCCTACTTCGGCTGAAATCACGGCCCAGGAAACTGTAGTCAAGTCGGCATTGAAGGATCTTCGCACTGCTGCAGTTACGGGCAAAGATTTGGTGGCTGGTGATCCTAGCAAGGGAAGATTTCGCCTTACTAGCTTTAGCTATCAGGGATATGATTCGTCTGCCGACCAAAGCTATTATCCTCCGTCTGGGGAAAGTTGGTTGGCTCAAATGACCGTTGAAGGTGAGGTTCCAGGACAGGAAGCTAAGACAACTATTACAACGACGATTCCTGTCTCTGTGAATCCAGAAATTGAGGAAACTCCTTTTGATGTAAGTAGCATTTCCCCTGGATTATGGGTTAAGGAAGGAGGGGTTAATGATGCTAGTAAATCGGAAACAAGTTACAACGGCAGTGCTGGGGCCATTGACGGGGATATTGCCATTAGTGACTGCGGCGATAGCATATCCGATGAATATATAGACGAGCTGAATGAGGCTCAACAAGAAAGGTATGACGACGGGGATACTGATAAGTTGTACAAGGCTTATCGCACGGATGCTCCTATGCCGCAGATTCCGAGCATTCCCGCAGGTGTAACTCCTTACACGTTGAATGGTTCTGCTTCCCTGCCGAGGGCTGGTGAAACTCCTGCCGCTGATGGTTATTACTATTACTCCAGTGCTTCCGATTTAGGGGATATTGATTTGGATCGTAGCGATGGTAAAAAGTACAGAATTTATCTCTATGGGGATATTCCAAAAACAACAGAAATCAATAGTGATTGTGACGATGACGAAGATTGTGTGGCTACTAATCTACAAATTTTTGGAATGAAATCTTCTGGTGGGGAGATTTGTATGAACGGAAATTCTAACCGTGCGGTAGCTGCCTTTGTTCTTGCTCCTAACTATGCTCTTGGAAAAACGGGAAATGGTAATTTTCTCGGAACCTTTATTGTTGAGAGTTTCGGTAAAATTGGCAGTTGTGGTTCCAACAATGGAAAATTGGCAATAGTTTCCACCCAACCTTCGGACACTGTTCCAGATGAGTTTACAGTTTCTGCTTCATCCGCTTATCCCATACCAGCAATAGGTGCCATTACTGCATGGCAGGCTTTAGAAACTGAGAGCGTTGGAACAGTGCCTGCATTATCTTCTCCACCTGTCGATTTGGGCGGTCGTCTTGTTTCTCAAGCTCCATCTCCCAGTCCCAGCCCTTCTCCCAGTCCCAGCCCTTCTCCTAGTCCCAGCCCTTCTCCCAGTCCCAGCCCTTCTCCTAGTCCCAGCCCTTCTCCTAGTCCCAGCCCTTCTCCTAGTCCCAGCCCTTCTCCTAGTCCCACTGTTACCCCAACACCTACTCCCACTCCCACTTGTCCTTCAGGAGAAAAATGGAACCCCAACTCTAAAAAGTGTCAAAAAGACAATAGTAAGTAAATCTTATATATTTTCCTGAAGCATCCAGTAAAATTCAACAGCCTCTAACAACAATATCAAAATTTTTTAGGCAGACCCCAGCGGTTTGCCTTTTTTTGCTTATTTTCCCAGAATTAAGGCTACAATCGCAGAGAGAGAATTTTAACCCTTTCTTACCCAGCCATTAATAGTAAATCGACTATCCGCGAAAGCTTGGGAAGGACATCTTACCGGCAGAACTTCATGCATATAGCGACTGAGAAAAAAGACAATGCTGTTATTAATTGGCTGTACAGTTTTAAATGATTCAGCGGCTACATAAAAATTATTTTCGATTTTACTGTCATAAATGGCTAGCTCTCCACCAGAAAAGGCTTTAGGCTCTCGGTTAAAGTAATAAACATAGGTTAATTCACGGGTAGCAGAATCGGGGCTACCATTATCATTATGTACTTTGTAATAATTTCCATGGTTATGGGCAGTAAGTTGAGCTTCTACATAATCAATTTGAAAAGATTGTATTTGTAGATCATTAATTAGTTGGGGTAAAATTGCCTTTACTCGTTCTATTATTAATTCCGAAAACGGTGCAAAAATTGGCAAAAACATGGAGCGACGATAATCAGAATCATTAGCTGAATTACTTGTAGGCAGGAAATTATTTTCATTCTGAATTACAAATTTAAACAACTGCTCTAACTCTGTAGCACTCAAAAAATCTTTCACTTGAACAAAATGAGATGGCAAAATCTCCGGCGAAACTTGGGATGTAACTGAAGTAAATTGTTGCTTTATCTTAACTTGACCTATAGATGAATTATTAGCCAAATCATTATAAAATTTGTGATTAATTAGAGATGAATATGCGTAGGATTTTTCAGCTTGACTAACAGTTGATTGTGAATAAGATTCGACCTGAGACTGGTTAATAATTTGCCAAAGTTTATAATTACCCTGATGGCTAACTAAAGTGCAAACAAAATTTCGCCAAGCAAACTGAAATAATACCTCTTGAGTTTTCAACATATTTAAGGTCTCTACATCAAACTCTAGCAAAATACACAATTCTTCCGTCGTTATCCAGAATTCGGAATCACTAACTTGCTTAACTAAGTTAAGTTGCTGAATTACCGCATGAAGTTTAGTTTGCAATGGTTCTTGCATAATTCTGAGCATAGTAGTTAGAAGAGTGTTGACAATCGCTTTAACAATCATTTTCTCATGATCAAAATCCTTTGGGCAGATCCCGGCGGTTTATCTTCTTTTTTGTCCGCTTTATCTACAGGGACATTTTTGGTCCGGGGTTATCTGGCGATCAAGAATAGAATTCTGCTTGGCGATCCATATTGTCCATATTGGTAGTGGGCTTATTTCATTCGCACCTAGGATAAACTAGAAAAGCATCATTTTATATTCTGGGATCTCAACTATGAATACTATAAAAATATCAGTACCCATTGAATCCCTTGCTCAGGCGATCTGCTCCCTAAATTGGAGTGAACAACAAAAACTAAGAGAAATTTTAGATGATCAACTTTTTGAGTCTGAAGAAGAATGGGAGCATAGCCCTGAAATTAAAGCAGAAGTTGCAGAAGCAAAAGAAGCTTATCAACAAGGAGAATACCAAACCTTATCAGAATTTATTACCCAAGAATCTAAAGATTAATGATGAATTATGAAATCATTGTCCCGAAGCCAGTATAAAAACAGCTTAAACAATTAACTCCTGAAATTTATTCAAAAATCATTGAAAGAATCTCTGAATTGGCTAATGAACCACGTCCCGCAGGAACAAAAAAACTAACAGGGACAGCCAGTGAATATCGAATTAGAATTGGAAATTACAGAGTGCGTTACGAAATTGACGATAAAGCTCAATTAATCATTATTTGAAGTTGTCGTCACCGTCGTGATGCTTATAAAAAATAATAAGTGCTGTTAGAAGGTGTTTCTAACACACTCCTATCAAGCCTTAAGCTCTTAGACAAACCCCAGCCGTTTACCTTGTTTTTTGTCCATTTTTCTACAGCGACATTTCTAGTCTGAGGTTATCTGGCGATCAAAAATAGGATCATGCCTGGCGATCGGGTATCGCTAAAATAAGGTAGTCCAAAGGGAAAAGCAATGCTGGACTTCCAGACTTTTATCGCCATCATCACCACGATCCTGGTGTTTATAACCGGAGTAGCCCTCAAATATGAAACCATCTACCTCAGAAACTACCAACTCCATATTCCCCAATGGGCAGGACTCAGCTTCGCCGGGATTACTTTCACGTTTGTGGTCTTGGATCAACTCCTACGGGGGTTTGTCCGACTTGAGGAAGTACAACGCCGAACTGAGGAAGGGCAACGCCGAATTGAGGAAGAGCAACGCCGAATTAAGCAAACAGAACGAGAAACTCGCCGAACTAGAATCGAAACTAGATACCGTATTGCAAGCATCCAGTACCAACTTGATCCCAACAACCTCCACCGACAGCAATTAGGGGATATTCAAGCACTTCTCGAAGAATATCAAGATACCCTTTAGCTAATTGGCGACCAGATTCTTGTCTGGCAGTCAAGGATGGGGTGGTTTTTGGCGATCGGGTAATATTGCGAGATTGGAGAGATGTTTTCGTCGGCGATCGGATATTAACGGCATATCTACTAGGTAGCCCGAACAATGCTCAAAAATTGATGTCGGCGATCGAGCAATTAGAAAATGGTCAAGGTGTTGAAAGGGAGCTATTGGAGTGAAGCTAATTTTCTCTGAGCAATCCTGGAGCGATTATATTTACTGGCAACAAAACGAGAAGAAAATACTTAAAAGAATCAATACCTTAGTTGAATTAATTTGATAGAAAAAGACGATCACCTTAACAGCGATCGCCAAACTGTTCAGCTCGTCAAAGTAACTAACTAAAAAGCCAGTCAGCTACCACAACAAAAAATTAAACATCGGTGTCCACTCGACCGTAGAAAATGCCCCGGACTTTAACATCAAGGGGTTCTTTAGCACCCAAATCAGTGTCAGAGGGTTGCTCGCTTTCAAAAATACCGGCAATTTCCCCAGTGGAACCATCAACCTGGGTCACCTGCAAGGAAAGGGTTCCTTTACCCAAGGGGGTTTCCTTCTTGTTGGTACGGAATTTATCCGCCGCTGAAGGCAGAGCTACCGCATTGTCATAACCAGTGTATAGACCCCGGGCTTTGGGATCCAAGAAACCAGCCCCCCGGTAGGAAGGCACATTGAAATCCCCAACAAAATCGGTGGAACTATTGATGGAAGTAAAGCCAGGCTCCGTAGTGCCAGTAAAATTTTTCACCGTGAAAAAGAAGGGTACTTCTTCACCACCGGGAAGTAATACCGTAATCGGCTGGAAGTCAATGCCATCTTTTTCTTTAAAAGTCAACGTTCCATCAGCACCCACTGCAATGCTGCCGCGGATCTGTTCTAGGCTAGTGGTTTGACGGGTCAGAACCTTACCTTTAACGTACTCAGCCTTTTGGCGCTTATTAACGGGCTCTTCCTTAACAAAATACTCCTGGGGCTCCATACAGAAGTCAGAAACAAAATACTTAGTATTCGGTTCCACCTCAATGGTTCCTCTGGTGAAGGAAGAAATTTCAGGGCAAACGTTAGCTAGACCCGTATTTACAATGTCATCGTAGGTAAGCTGGCTCTTATCAACCGCAAAGGCACTGCCGCTATATAAAAACGTTAGTAGTCCAAAGCAGACTGAAAGCAAAGCCACAATAGACGGACGAAACCTCATGGTTTAACCTCGCTTAAGTCAATCTCAAATTTTTTGTCTTTTTCAGGCCTTGTCCGGCTCCAGACTTACACGGATGCAACCCTAGGGATTATGGACAAAATAGGCATATTTTAACGAGATCCACTCTACCAAACTTTCGTTACCTTACCAGCCATATGGCCGGAAGGGGCATTTCCCCAACAGGTCAGAGCAAGGCTTTGGCCACAAACCACTATCATTTGGGTTGGTGTTTGTTTGCGAACAGCCCATCTGCCTAACTGAGCTTTATTTGGAATCAATGGAATCGATCAACCAAAAATTATGTCTAACTCCCGAGTTAGAAGCCCTCATGACCACCACCGAAGCCCTGGCGGAAGATTACCAGGACGACCATGACCGTTTGCTACAGCTCCTAAGGGTTCTGGAATCTCTGCACCGTCACATTCGCATCGACTATTTTGAACCGGCCTTGCCCAATACCCGTCGGGGTCTATATGGCCTACTAAGGGATATCGAAGAAAGTGGCGGCTGGCCATACATTGAGCGGGGTAAGCTGAGTCATTTCATCAAGAATTTGCAGGAAAGCCTGGAGCAGGAGGTGGAGTCCCTGGGGGAATTAGATTAGGACCATAACTATTCTCCCAAAAAGCAACGGCCGTGTGGGGAAAGGCTGAAAGGCTTATAGATTGACGAAACTGGGGTGCTAGGATTCGAACCTAGGAATGGCGGGACCAAAACCCGCTGCCTTACCGCTTGGCTACACCCCATTGATTAACCTTTGTTATTCTACCAGCACCATTCCAAGTTCTGTCAAGCTCCCCTGAAAAATTTGCATCCGGGTCGGGAACAGGGATTTTGGCCGGGAGCCACAGGGTTAAGCACATCGCCCATTAATGAGCACTGTCACAGTGATTGGAGTTGACAAAAGGCAACGGTCATTAAAAATAAAGGAAAGAAAAAACTGTCTGCCTCCCAGAATCACGGGGAGACAGGGCCCTACCAAGACAAGCAAATTGATCAGCTAAAAAGTACCCAGGGGAAAACCGGAACCTGTTTGTTTGGGTTCCCCCGAAGAACTGCGTTGCCAATCATTTTCTTCTTTGATCTGGCTACTACGGTCATTGATACTGAGGGGAGGGGTATTGGTAGTGTTAATTTCCAATAGGGTTTGGGAATTAGTCCCCATATTTTGTTGGGGGAACCAATCTTCCACTTGACGTTCCTGGAGGCCATCGAGGTCGTTGATATTGCCCGTGGCCGGTAAGTCTTCTGGGAAAGGTTCCACTGGGTTATAGGATTGGGCTGTAACGGTAGTGGGGGTCCCGAGCACAAAAGCGGTGCCGGCAAGCAGAACTAATTTCCATGGGGAATAATGGTATTTCATTGGTTTGGCCTCTGGTCTGGCAATGGTTGCTAGGCGATCGCCTGTTGAAATTAACAAACTGTCGCCCTTCCACTGACCATGGTAACGATGTTTTTTACTTCCCTGACCAAACCAAGGAAAATTTGGCGGGGGGCAGAAATGCCAATACAATTTAGCTTGGTCTTCCCTGCTCCTAATTTGTCTCTTCCATGGTCTTGCTTTCCCTCAATAATTATCAATCCCACCAACGTTTAACTGTTAATCCCCCTGCCCAAGGGGTTGCTTTGACTGGCCGCCTACGGGTACCGGGGGATAAGTCTATTTCCCATCGGGCTTTGATGTTGGGGGCGATCGCCACTGGGGAAACGACCATCGAGGGACTACTGTTGGGGGAAGATCCCCGTAGTACGGCCCATTGTTTTCGGGCCATGGGAGCAGAAATCAGCGAACTGAATGCAGAAAAAATCATCGTTCAGGGTCGGGGTCTGGGACAGTTACAGGAACCCAGTACCGTTTTGGATGCCGGTAACTCTGGCACCACCATGCGTTTAATGCTGGGCTTGCTAGCGGGGCAAAAAGATTGTTTATTCACCGTCACCGGCGATGATTCCCTCCGGCAAAGACCGATGTCCCGGGTAATTCAACCCCTGCAACAAATGGGGGCAAAAATTTGGGCCCGGAGTAACGGTAAGTTTGCTCCCTTGGCAGTCCAGGGTAGCCAATTAAAACCGATCCATTACCATTCCCCCATTGCTTCAGCCCAGGTAAAGTCCTGCCTCTTACTAGCGGGGTTAACCACCGAGGGGGACACCACGGTTACAGAACCAGCTCTATCCCGGGATCATAGCGAACGCATGTTGCAGGCCTTTGGAGCCAAATTAACCATTGATCCAGCAACCCATAGCGTCACCGTCCATGGCCCGGCCCATTTAACGGGGCAACCGGTGGTGGTGCCAGGGGACATCAGCTCGGCGGCCTTTTGGTTAGTGGCGGCATCTATTTTGCCTGGATCAGAATTGTTGGTGGAAAATGTAGGCATTAACCCCACCAGGACAGGGGTGTTGGAAGTGTTGGCCCAGATGGGGGCGGACATTACCCCGGAGAATGAACGATTGGTAACGGGGGAACCGGTAGCAGATCTGCGGGTTAGGGCAAGCCATCTCCAGGGTTGCACCTTCGGCGGCGAAATTATTCCCCGACTGATTGATGAAATTCCCATTTTGGCAGTGGCGGCGGCCTTTGCAGAGGGCACTACCCGCATTGAAGATGCCGCAGAATTGAGGGTCAAAGAGAGCGATCGCCTAGCGGCCATTGCTTCGGAGCTTGGCAAAATGGGGGCGAAAATTACCGAGTTTGACGATGGCTTAGAAATCCAGGGGGGAATCCCATTACAAGGGGCAGAAGTGGATAGTTTGACGGATCACCGCATTGCCATGGCCTTGGCGATCGCCGCTTTGGGTAGTGGGGGGCAAACAATTATTAACCGGGCGGAAGCGGCCGCTATTTCCTATCCAGAATTTTTTACCACGCTGGGGGAAGTGGCCCAAGGATAAAGTTAGAAAGACTCCTGGGCGGATTGTAAATGTTTTACCAACGTAGTTTGGGGTAAAGGTCCCAGTAAATGTTGCCAGGGTAATTTATCCGCAATTGACCAATCGGCATGGACCGTATCCGTTAAGCTGGGTAACTGGCCTTTTAATTCCTTAAAAGCTCGCTTAAAACTGCCCAAAGTATCTCCGTAATGGCGGGTGAGTAAAAGCAGTGGGGCCAAACGGCGATCGCCACGGGAAATTAAAGCCTGCATCACCGACCAGTTATAACTTTCGGGACGGAAATCAACACCCAGGGGCCGCAGTTTTTTTTGCAAAAATTGTAGTCGCTGTTTGGCTTCCGGGTTGACCCCATACCATTGGAATGGAGTGTGGGCCTTGGGGACAAAGGTGCTACAGCCAAAGGTGAGACGTAAACCGGGGGCGACTTTTTTGACCTGTTTCAACAAATCTACCGTTGTCTCCACATCTGACCTTGTTTCCCCTGGTACGCCGACCATGCCATAAAACTTCAATCCCTGTAATCCCCCCGCCTGGGCCTGTTGAGCGGCGGTGAGAATTTCCTCGTTAGTCAGTTTTTTATTGATAATTTGCCGGAGTTTTTCCGAACCGCTTTCAATGGCAATGGTGAGGGATTTAGTGCCCCGTTTAGCTAAGGTTTGGGCCAATTTTTCGTCCACTGTGTTGGTACGCACTGAAGCAATGCTGAGTCGCACATGGTCAAATTCTGGTTTTCCCAGGTAATCCAACAACTCGTTAAATTCCGGATGTTGGGTTACGGAAGCTCCTAACAATCCCAGGCGATCGCTCACTTGCAATCCCCGTTCAATGGCGGGCAGTAGGGATTTTTCCGTATCCGCTGGTCGAAAAGGTAACGTCAGGTAACTAGCTAGGCAAAAGCGACACATTTCCGGGCAACTGCGTACCACTTCCACCATGAAAATATTTTCCCATGCGGCCTTTTCCGTCACCACTGTCGAGGAAGACAGAACATTACCCCGGTAGGTTTGCTTACTAACTTGGGCGGGAATGGCGATGGTACTGGGTTGGATGTGACTAATTTTACCTTCAGCGGCTTCATAACCGATTTCGTACAAACTGGGCACATAAATGCCGGGAATTTGGGCTAGTTTTTCCAGTTTTTCATCCCTAGAACAAGACCGCACCCCTTGGTAACCATCAATAAATTCCGGCAGTAGATTTTCCCCGTCCCCCAACAAAATTAGGTCAAAAAAGTCTGCAAAAGGTTCTGGATTAGCGGTCAGCACCGGGCCGCCACCGAATATCAAAGGATCTTCAGCACCCCGCTCCTTCGCCAGCAGGGGAATTTGCAATTGCTCCAACAGGGTCAAAATATTGCTGTAGTCCAACTCCCAGGAAAAGGAAAAGCCCACCAATTCTGGCGATCGGGGTAACGTTTCTTGGGCGTCGGTGAAAAGACGACTAACCTGCACATCGGAGCGTTGGGCTAAGGTTGACCAAATTACTTGATACCCCAAACTGGTAATGCCCACACTGTAGATGTTGGGAAAGGCAAAAATTAACGGCACCGCATCGGCTTGGGGAGACGCAGGGGTAAACAGCAGCCTTTCGGCCTGGGCTTGGTGCATAAAGTCAGAATACTTAGTTAAATCAATGGAAGATCAAACGGATCAACAATAAAACAACGGCGATCGCCAGGGAGTTGGGGTTAATGGTAAATTTCCAAATGCAACACATAATGACCCAAACAT
Source organism: Synechocystis sp. CACIAM 05 (assembly GCF_010222815.1). Classification (GTDB taxonomy): domain Bacteria; phylum Cyanobacteriota; class Cyanobacteriia; order Cyanobacteriales; family Microcystaceae; genus Synechocystis. The sequence goes on from NZ_CP019225.1 coordinate 2,003,347, forward strand.
TGCTGGGCTGCCCAGAGTTCATATTCCACCCGCAAAAATTCCGGTAAGGGAGACCCCTGCATGGTAATGTCCCTAGTGTAATTCCGTAACTGGAAGGAGTCGCTCAGATGTCTTTCCTGTTCATTGAGCCAATAGCGGCTAATGCCATAAACTCCCTGTTCCCAAAAATGACGGTAGGAAAATTGACTATTACCCTGGCGAGTCAGCACAATGCGTCGGGGAGACAGTTCTAACCACAATAGTTGGGAGGAGGGTAATACCTGTCGATCGCCGTCGGGAACTTGCTCCTGTTCTTGGTGGAGTAGGAGGTGAAAGCGATGCAAATCCTTTTGGTAGAGGGTAGCAGCGGTCTCCAGGGTGGAAAGAATGGGCAAATCGGTGGAAATGAGCGATAGGCAAACCGGACGACGGTGGTGGGTCAACATAAAAACTTGACGGGTGAGGAAAAGCAAATCAGGCTATCTATCCAGGGGATGACAAACAGGATTCTGTTTCAGCATAACGGTCAACATTGGCCCCCTGCCATAGGGCCCTGGGAGCAAATTGGCCCCAAGCTGGGAACCGGCCTAAGAATTTAGTAATTTTTTTAGCAAGGGGCTTGTGTAAAAGATCTTTTAGTTGCTATGATGTTGAATCGTTGAGTCAATCCTCGGTAGCTCAGTGGTAGAGCGGTCGGCTGTTAACCGATTGGTCGTAGGTTCGAATCCTACCCGGGGAGTTCTAAAACTCGGATGTTTTTTGCGGTTAGAAATCAGGGGAATCTGTTTATTTTCCCCGTGTTTTTGTATGTATTTTTTTAACTGTTTTTTGCAGTTTTTACATTTAGGCGTTGCCGTAGTGGTCGCCATCGGTTAATTCCAGCGTGTCTCCGATCGCCGTACCGGTGTGATAGGCCGCCAATAGGACAGGGCAGGTTTTTCCCCAGGCAATATGTCCTTGATGATCCAAGGCGATCGCCCCCAGGTCAGTGTTATTTTCCAAAGCTTCCGTGATGGATTTTGCCATGGCTTGAGCTAAATTTTGGCCATCTTTAACTCGGATTACCACCTTGGCGGCCAAACATTCATTGATAATGTCTTCCCCTACTCCAGTGCAACTAACCCCAGCAAAACGGGTGGCATAGTTCCCCGCCGGCATCGCCGAATCACTCACCCGACCAATGCGCTCTAGCCCTTTGCCCCCAGTGGAAGTACCGGCCGCAATTTTGCCGTTAGCATCCAACGCTACTACGCCGATGGTGCCTTTTCTGGCTTCAATGCCCGCGGTGGGATCAGCAATTAGCCGAGCCATTTTTTTGCGCACATCTTCCCCCCGTTCCTCCATCCATTCCTGAATGCGAAAATCCGTGGCGGGATCGTAAATGGGCAGTTGCATTTCCCTGGCTAAATCCGCCGCCCCATAATCGGACACAATCCGGTCTGTTTGCCCCTGCAAAAATTGGGCCATCTGGATCGGATTTTTAATGCGGGAAACGTTAATTACCCCACTAAAATTCTGGCGATCGCCGTCCATCAAAGAAGCACTCATGCGAACTTGTCCATCGGACTGGAGCACCGAACCAGTACCAGCGTTAAAACGAGGCTCATTTTCCAATAATTCACAACCTTGTACCACCGCATCCATGGCACTGCCCCCCGCTGTTAGGGTTTCATACACTGCCGCCACAATTTGATGTAGGGATTGGCGCACAGTGGCCAAGCCCCCCTTATCGTCGAGGGAACTGGCACCACCATGGATGATTAACTTGGGGGTCATAGAATTTCAGGTAAGGGTGTGGGTGAAGAGTGGATCGGCATTAACGGATTGTAGATGGCAGACAAAACCGTTAGCAGTTATGGGCCGGAGTCAAAAAGATATATTTAACTTTCTAACTAAATATCCAAACGGCTGTAAATTTCCGCCAGGTTAGTTAAATGTTGTTGGGGATCAAAGCACTGGTCAATTTCTTCGGTAGAAAGTAGGGCCGTTACCTGGGCATCGGCTCGGACTAGCTCTTCAAAATTGCCCCCTTCCGTGTTCCAGGCTTGGTGGGCGGAACCCTGCACCACTCGGTAGGCATCTTCTCGATTCATGCCTTTTTCCACTAGGGCAAGCAGAACTTTTTGGCTGAAAATTACCCCGCCGTAAACGTTCATATTGCGTTTCATATTTTCGGGATAGACCAACAGATTTTTCACCAAATCCGTGGTTTCCTTCAACATAAAATGGGTGAGAATACAGCAGTCGGGAAAAGCAACCCGCTCCACAGAACTGTGGGAAATATCCCGTTCATGCCAGAGAGCTACATTTTCCAACGCCGCCACTGCATGGCCTCGGACCAAGCGGGCCATTCCCGTTAACCTTTCTGAACGGATGGGGTTGCGTTTGTGGGGCATAGCGGAAGAACCCTTTTGGCCCTTGGAAAAATATTCCTCCACTTCCAATACATCGGTGCGTTGCAGATTGCGAATTTCCACCGCAAACCGTTCCAAAGAGGCAGCCAGCAAAGCCAACTGTTGCACGTATTCCGCATGGCGATCTCGGGAAATGACCTGGGTGGAAGCCGTATCCGGTTCTAGACCTAATTTCTGACAGGCGATCGCCTCCACTTTGGGGTCAATGTTGGCATAGGTGCCCACGGCGCCGGAAATTTTACCCACGGCAATGGATTGGGCTACCCGCACCAGGCGATCGCGGTTTCTCAATACTTCCGCCAACCAACCAGCGAGTTTAAACCCGAATGTGATGGGTTCGGCATGGATACCATGGGAACGGCCCACCATGACGGTGTAACGATGCTGTTGAGCTTGGTAACGGATGGCCTGAATTAGTTTTTCCAACTGTTCCAAAATCAGGTCTAGGCTCGCCACCAATTGCAACGCCAGAGCGGTGTCCAGTACGTCGGAGCTTGTTAGTCCCAGGTGAATATAACGCCCCGCATCCCCCACATATTCATTAACGTTGGTTAAAAAGGCGATGACATCGTGACGCACTTCCGCCTCAATTTCCAGCACTCGTTGGGGATCGAACTTAGCTTTGGCCTTGATTTCGTCCACCGCTGCCTGGGGAATATAACCCAACTCCGCCTGGGCTTCACAAACGGCGATTTCCACGTCTAGCCAGGTTTGTAGCTTGTAGGTATCCGTCCAAATTTTGCCCATTTCAGGCAGGGTATAACGTTCGATCACAGGACCAGTTCTCCAAATAACCGCTTAATTTTACTATTTGGCGGCAACCATCGTCAGATACTGGCATTCCAACTGCCAAGGCAATGGCGTTTTCCAGGTTTTTTGTAATATGGAAGATATTGCATTTATGCCACCCAGAGCAGGGTCTGTCCCCATGACCATCACCAGTTCTGCGCCGATCCCTACCCAAGACCAAACCCTTGTGCTGCCCGGTCACCACAGTTGGGAGGCTTTTAAAGCTATTCAAGCGGTCATGGAACAACAGCCAGGGCTACGCATTACCTATCTAGATGGAGTAATTGAGTTCATGACCCTGGGGGAGTACCACGAATCAATTAGAAGTATGATTGCCATTTTGTTGGGTATCTACTTTTGGCAACGGGAAATTGAATTTATTCCGGTGGGCAGTGCCACCCGGGAATCGAAGGGAGAATCTGTTTCCTTTGAACCCGATGAATCTTACTATCTTGGTGAGAAAAAGGCCCATCCCGACTTGGCCATTGAAGTCAATATCAGCAGTGGCAGTGCCAAAAAACTGGAAAAATATCAACGACTTGGCATTGGTGAAGTCTGGATGTGGCAAGACAAAAAGTTTTCTATCTACTCTCTAGATGGCGATCATTACCAAATCATTTCCAAAAGCCAACTGCTTCCAGATTTGGATATTACCCTGCTAGAAGAGTGCGTACTGATGTCTTCTGCTTTAGAAGCGATGCAAAGGTTTACCAGTCAACAAAAATAGGCGGCGATCGCCTGATTTTAATGTGATCTAAACCTAATCTTTTAGGCAGATTCTCTTCACTCTAGAGGGCCGTTCACCAAGCCATTGAAGCCATAGATTTCCCGACTGCCAGCATAGGCCACTAAGTTAACGGTTTTTTCGTCCCCTGGCTCAAAGCGCACCGCCGTTCCCGCTGGAATATCCAACCGCATGCCCTTGGCTAAATCCCGGTCAAATTGCAGAGCGGCATTGACTTCGTAGAAATGGTAATGGGAACCCACTTGAATAGGGCGATCGCCAGTGTTGGCCACATTAATGGTGCAGGTGGAGCGGCCTACGTTTAGTTCTATGTCACCTTCGGGGGTAATGATTTCGCCAGGAATCATAGTTGCCATATGGTTAGTTGAGCTATGGGTATTAGTCGATTGGCTTAGGGCTGCCAAGCAAAAAACAAGATACCCCCCAACAGTAACCCCAAAAATAGATCCGTGGCCATGGCGTAGTTTTCTTTAGCATTCCGTTCGGGTTGTAAAAGATGGTTAATCCCCGCCAAAAGGTAAAAAATTCCCCCGGCCAGAGCGGCCCCCAGCACCCACGCGTTGACGAAGATACTCCCCAAAGCCACACTGGCGATCGCCAAATTGCCGATGCCCAACTCTTTGACCAAAATCAGAGAGTCTTGACTTTGAACACCTAGAATTTTCTCGGCAGTGAAACTTGGTTTAGTGATTTGCACCACCCCAGCTAAAAATAGCCTCACCCCCACGCCCCAAAACACAAACCAGCGGGCCAGCACATCCACCAAAGCTTGGCTATTGCCGGAAGTGGTCCACTCCAAAGCAATAGAAAGTAGGGGAAAAACTAAAATTACCAGAGTTACAAGTAGAAAGTACATAATAGTTCTGGGAAATGCAGTCAAAAACCTCAAATATTCAGCTAAATTAAGAAATTAGCGGATTCTTACTTGGCAATTTAAGCTTCAGTGGCGTTTTTTCGCACTGCTTTGAACATACCGAAGCGACAAAGTCCCGCCCCAAAGGCAAGGCGCATCAATAAAATAGTCGGTACTTCCCGCACGGATTTGATAAACCCAGCAATGCCGTATTGTAACCAGCCCTGGGGCCGGATAATGCCCTGCCAAATGGTATCCAACCAAGCGGGGAGGGTCGGTACAGTCCAATCAGCAGTGGTCACCTGGCCCTCCACCAAACCCGTGGCTTCCAAATTTTCCGCAAAACCTTCAATGCTGGCAAAGGCAGGGTGGGACCATTGATCCAACAGTTGCCGCATCACTGGTTTTTCCCAGAAGTTGAGGGGCACTTGGCGATCGTCCCGTTGATTCCAATCCGCCACCACCAGAATGCCCCCTGGTTTCACTACCCGCAGTAATTCTTTTGCAAATAAAGCTTTATCGGGCATGTGGGGCCCCGCTTCCACCGACCAAACTACGTCGAAACTAGCGTCGGTAAAGGACAAAGCCATGGCATCATCCACGGCAAACTTGGCCGTCACATCGGGAGGAGTTAATTCCGTCGCCCGTTTCACCTGTTGGGGACTAATGGTGATGCCGGTAACGTTAAAACCATAATCTTTGGCGAGAATGCGACTGCTACCACCAATGCCGCAACCCACATCCAATACCGTTGTGCCGGGGGGAAGTGTATCTAATCCGCCCCACTGGGCCATGGCATGGACAAAATCAATTTTCGATTGGATGAAATCCTTCGCCACTGAAGGCTCACCATAATGGCCGAGGTGAATATGGTCGCCCCAGTAGTATTCCAAAATGCCGTCTTCCGTCCATTGGTCGTAGGCGTTGGCCACGGAATCCGATGATTGATAGCCCCGGGCAGTTAGGAGATACAGTCCAGCGGCGATCGCCAGGAAGAGGGAAATTAGTCCAGCGGGCAGAAGCAAATACTCGGGCATGGAATAGTTAAAACAGCAGGGAAAATTAAGTATTAATCTTGTTTAGGGTAACAAAGTTGGGCAGGGCCATGAATCGCTTCCAATCCATCATTGGTCAAGACCAAGCCATTGCCTTACTACAACAGGCGATCGCCCAGGAACGCATTGCTCCGGCCTATTTGCTGGTGGGGCCAGAGGGGGTGGGCAAAAGTTTAGCCGCCAAGGCCTTTGGGGAAACCTTACTAATGGGCTTGGACACTAAAACCGATCGCCAGGAACGTTTTTTTGCCGGGAATCATCCCGATTTATTGAAAATAGAACCCACTTTTCAACACCAGGGCAAACTACTAACCGCCAGCGAAGCAGACCAGGCTGGACTTAAACGACGGGCGGCTCCATTAATCCGAGTGGAACAGGTGCGGGAAATCAACCGTTTCCTCAGTCGTCCCCCGTTGGAAGCAGAAAGGGCTGTGATTCTGATCGAGGAAGCCCAAGCCATGAATGAAGGGGCCGCCAATGCCTTGCTCAAAACCTTGGAAGAACCAGGAAGGGCTACTTTGATCCTTTTGGCCCCCAGCGTTGATGTCCTGTTGCCCACCATTGTTTCCCGCTGTCAGCGCATCCCCTTTTATCGTTTAGGGGAAGGTGATATGACCAAAATTTTGCAGAGGTTGGCCCGCCAGGAAATCCTCCACCACCCCGAACTGTTGGCGATCGCCCAGGGGAGTCCCGGTCTGTTATTTCAAGCTTGGGAGCAAATGCAGAGCATTCCGGCGGAACTGCGGCAAAAGTTAATGCAACCACCAACTAGTCCTCTAGCAGCCTTTGATTTGGCCAAGATGGTGGATGGCAACTTGGATAACAGTGCCCAACTCTGGTTAGTGGACTATCTCCAGTATCACTATTGGCATGGCCACCACCAACGGCCATGGTTAGAAATTCTGGAAAAAGCTCGTAAATACCTGGCCGCCTACGTTCAGCCCCGGCTAGTGTGGGAAACGACTTTCCTCGCCCTTTATCGTTTAGAAAACTCTGGCGATCGCCGATAATTCCTCAATAACTAGCCCCAAGATTGTTCTTGCTGAACGGTTCCAATGCTAAGCCTCCCTGACAATGGGGACAAAACGGGCGCAAAAGGGGCTTAGTCGGACAAAACGGTATCCTATGCTACATAATTTTTTCTTAACCTACTCGTAGTATGGGGTCTTATTTGTTTCCGGCGGATTTACCCTGGAAGTCCCCTGCCTTGTTGACCAAAATAAACTGCGGATAAAAACTTTTTAAGAGCACTGTTTCCGCCCAATAAACTCCTCCCCACCAGCCAACAAGCATATTTAGAATCCTTACGAGGTAATAATTTTTCGCGTATGACTAACCCTTTTGGAAGACGTAAATTTTTGCTGTATGGATCAGCAACCCTAGGCGCCAGTCTATTGCTCAAAGCCTGTGGCGGCGGCACGGAACCTACCACCGAACCCACTGCTGAACCGACTGAGTCCCCCACCACCGGTACTGCTCCCACCGGGGAACCGATTAAAGTTGGTTTGCTCCACTCCCTCAGTGGCACCATGGCCATCAGTGAAACCACCGTGGTGGAAGCGGCGGAACTGGCGATCGAAGAGATTAATGCAGCCGGTGGAGTTTTGGGTAGACCCATTGAAGCCATCAAAGAAGATGGAGCTTCCGATTGGCCCACTTTTGCGGAAAAAGCGGCTAAGTTAATTGACCAAGATAAGGTACCCGTAGTCTTTGGTTGTTGGACTTCCGCCAGCCGGAAAGCGGTACTGCCGGTATTTGAAGCCAAAAACCACATGCTTTGGTACCCAGTACAGTACGAAGGTCAGGAATGTTCCAAAAACATTTTCTACACCGGTGCCGCCCCCAACCAACAAATTGAACCGGCGGTGGATTGGTTGCTGGAAAATAAAGGCAATAAGTTCTTCCTGGTGGGTTCCGATTACGTTTTCCCCCGCACTGCTAACACCATCATTAAAGAGCAGTTGAAAGCCAAAGGTGGCGAAACCCTTGGGGAAGATTACCTGCCCCTGGGTAACACCGAAGTTACCCCTATCATCACCAAAATCCGGGAAGCCCTGCCCGATGGCGGCGTAATTTTCAACACCCTGAATGGGGATAGTAATGTTGCCTTCTTCAAGCAGATCCAAGCCGCTGGTTTGACCCCCGATAAATATCCGGTCATGTCCGTGAGTGTGGCGGAAGAGGAAGTACGCCAAATTGGTAAGGAGTATCTGCTCGGCCAGTTTGCTTCTTGGAACTATTTCCAGAGTGTGGATACCCCTGCCAACCAGAAATTTGTGGCAGCTTTTAAGGCTAAATACGGTGAAGACCGGGTTACCAACGACCCCATGGAAGCAGCTTATATTTCCGTTTACCTCTGGAAGGCGGCGGTGGAAGCGGCTGGAGATGTGGGTGAAACTCCCGAAGGCTTAGAAAAAGTCCGGGCGGCGGCGATTGGTAAAACCTTTGACGCTCCGGAAGGCATGGTGACCATGCAACCCAACCACCACATTTCCAAAACTGTCCGCATTGGGGAAGTCAATGACGAAGGTCAGTTCACCATTGTTTGGTCCAGTGATGGCCCCGTGGACCCCATTCCCTGGAACCAGTTCGTACCGGAAACCAAAGGTTTCACCTGCGATTGGACCCGCACCGATGTGGAAAATCCTGGTAAGTTCAAGGCCAGCTAAATTGGCCTAGTTTTTACTAGTTTTTAACCGAGTAAAGAACTAAAACACTGCTCACTGATTGTTTGATGGTTTGAATTATTACGGCCATTGTCCCCATTGATTTCCCTAGAATGGAATTTGAAGGGGCCAGTGGTTTTTTCTTGCTCCATTCGGCGTGATTAGGTGAAGATAGGGCCCTAAGTTTCTCCTCCATTGACAACCCATGGCTAAAGCCCGGACAAAGTTTGTTTGCTCTGCCTGTGGGGCGGATCATGCCCAATGGTTTGGCCGCTGCCCCAAATGCCATGAGTATGGAAGTTTGCAGGAGGAAATTGTCAATGCCGTTTCTAGTGGGACCAATCACCGTAGTTTAGGGGCGCAAAAATCCCGTTCTTCCAAGGTAAAAACCGGCCAGCCCCAATCTGCTTTAACTTTTTCCCAAATTCGCCACGAAAATCAAGGGCGTTTCCCCTCTGGTTATGGGGAGTTGGACCGGGTTTTGGGAGGGGGCATTGTACCAGGGGCGTTAATTTTAATTGGCGGAGATCCGGGCATTGGCAAATCCACTTTGTTGCTCCAGGTGGCTTTCCAGTTGGCTACCCGTTTGCCCCGGATTTTATATGTTTCAGCGGAGGAATCAGGACAACAAATTAAGCTCCGAGCCACCCGCTTAGGCATTACCCAAACCGTTGAGCCAAGCCAAGCTCAAGATGGCATAAACAATCTTGCCCACGATGGCAATTTATTTGTTTTACCGGAAACTAATTTGGACGATATTTTGCGGGAATTGGAAGCCCTGCAACCCCAGGTGGCCATCATTGACAGTATTCAAAATTTATATTTTCCGGCCCTTAGTTCGGCCCCTGGTTCCGTTTCCCAAGTGCGGGAATGTACGGGTTTATTAATGCAATTGGCCAAGCGAGATCACATTAGTTTGTTTATTGTGGGGCACGTAACTAAAGAAGGGGCGATCGCCGGGCCGAAGGTGTTGGAGCATTTGGTGGATACGGTGTTGTATTTTCAGGGCGATCGATTTGCATCCCATCGCTTGCTGAGATCCGTAAAAAATCGTTTTGGGGCCACCCAGGAAATCGGCATTTTTGAAATGGTGCAATCGGGGCTGCAGGAAGTGCTCAACCCGTCCCAATTATTTTTGGGCAGTCGGGAGGAATTTATGTCCGGCACCGCCATCACTGTGGCTTGTGAAGGTACCCGCCCCTTGGTGGTGGAATTGCAAGCTTTAGTGAGTCCCACCAGTTACGCTTCCCCCCGGCGATCGACTACGGGGGTGGACTACAATCGCCTTTTACAGGTTCTGGCTGTATTGGAAAAACGCCTGGGGGTACCCCTCTCCAAATTGGATGCGTACTTGTCCGTGGCGGGGGGTCTGGAGGTGGAAGAACCGGCGGTGGATTTGGCCATGGCGATCGCCTTGGTGGCTAGTTTCCGGGACCGGGTGGTGGACCCAACCATGATTATTCTGGGGGAAATCGGTTTAGGCGGCCAAATTCGCCCCGTTTCTCAGTTAGAAATTCGTTTAAAAGAAGCGGCAAAGTTAGGGTTCAAAAAGGCCATTGTGCCCAAAGGTCAAACGGGCATTGAATCCGCTGGCATCAAGTTGATCCCTGTAGGCAAAGTCTTTGCGGCGATCGCCGTGGCTCTACCAGCCAACGAAAATGCAACGGATCAAGACAATGGGTCAGGGACAAAATAGAGTCTCTTTCGTTTCCCGCCCTGTGACTGGATTGGTTCCCTTAGCTAGCCCACAAAGATAATCCTCCGTATCGGGCCGCAGAATAATATCCGTCAAATCAGCTCCCTCGATGTCCACTTCACCGAACTTAGTGTTGGTGCCAAAGGAACCCTCCAAACGGGCATTGCGGAGATTGGCATGGGTCAGACGGGCGGACTCAAAATCCACACCCCGGGCATCGGCCCCCTCTAAAATAGCCCCATCCATGTTGGCAGAAAAGAATCGTGCTCCCTGCAGATTGGCCCCGGTGAAGTCTGCTCCCCGTAAATTGGCATGGTCAAAGATGGAACCCCGCAGATCCTGATGGGAAAAATCTGCCCCCACCAAGTTACCCCGGTTATAGTCTAGGGCAAGGCTAGGACTTGCTAGGCCTGTCAAAGCAAGGATAAAAGTAGCAATTATTATGCCGGCCTGAACTCTGGATTGCCATGGGCGGAGGAACTGGAGCTTTTTCCTCTGGACCCCGGCGATCGCCTTCCATGGGAATAGATTAGGGGCAAAAAATCTCTGACAAATTACTAAAAAATTCATTAACATCCAGCTCCCATAGCGCTTACCTTTTTCCACTATACATCAGTGCCTAAGAGCCTGTTGGTCGAGTTTTAGTTTGTCCCTAGAACCGAGCTGTCAAAGATCCGAACATGGGGGATAACCTTATTTAGTTTCCCCAAAAAATGGAGAGCCAGGAGAAATCTTAAAAACAAACTAAATTATCGCTATCCCTACCGTTAAATTCATCAATCATCCTGCAGCGCTAAAAGCTTTTCATTCAATACCTGTAAATATTCATCGCTGATGTCATCGGCTAATATTCCCTTTGCTAAGGCATCATTAATGGCACTTTTTTCTGCTATGTAGAGACGACGGTATAGACCATCAATGTATTCTTTTTCCACCTCTCCTTCGGAAAAAATTAAATTTCTTTGGTTATAAAATCCTCTTAACTCTTGCTCAGAATTGGCAATGCGAGCTTGGTAATCAGCGAATAATTCTTCGTATAAAAATTTAGGTAAACTGCCTGTTTCCAACAGATATTTCAATTCCGCTTGGGCCGCTTTGGCTGTGACTAAATTTAGCTGGAGTACGGCAATTTTTTGAGCTAGGGGAGAAGATTTGCTCAATTGTAATTTTTTCACCACCCAAGGCAGACTTAAACCCTGTCCAATTAGGGAAACCATCACGGTGCTGAACACTAGGGTAATTACCTGTTCCCTTCCCGGTAAAGTGAGGGGCAAGGCCAATGCTAGGGCCATGGAGAGAGACCCTTTCACGTTGCCAGCGATCAGAACATGTTGCCAGCGTAGGGGCAAGGGTCGATCAAAGAAGCGGAGCAGATAAAGTAGGGGATAGATGGAAAAAATGCGGCCAATTTGGTAAGCAACAATGGCGATCAGGGCAGCGGGGATAGTGCTCAAAAGAATGCGAGGATATACCTCAATGCCCACCAACAGAAAGATTAGGGTATTAACCCCAAAACCGGCATATTCCCAAAAACTCAACAGGGTGACTTTAATCGAGGCAGAAGTCTGTTTTAAAGCCAAATTGCCAATTACTAACCCTGCCACCACCACGGCGATCGCACTGGAAACCCCCAGCATTTGGCCAATCTGAAAAGTTCCAAGGGAAACGGACACGGTGAGGAGAATATCACTCAGGTCATCGTTGAGTTGGCGAAAGAGGCCCACACAGAGATAACCCAGCCCCAGACCCACCAAGCCGCCCCCCACAAAGGCGACAAAAATTTGTTTAATGCCTTCCCCAGCACTAAAACCCCCTTGAATATGGATGGCAGTAATAACACTGAGCAACACCATGGCCACCCCATCATTGAGCAAGCTTTCCCCCTCCACAATGGTGGCTAAACGGCGGGGAACGGGCACACTCCGAAAGGCGGCAATGACGGAAACGGTGTCGGTGATGGTGAGGATGACACTAACCCCGGCAGCAGTAATCCAAGCTAAACCCAGCCCCATTTTTAACAACACAGCGGTGATCGCGGCCGATATTACGACCCCAGGACCTGCCAACACAGCAATGGGTTTGATGGTGCTGCGTAAACGGCTGATGTCCGTGTTGATTGCCGCTTCAAAAATGAGAATGGGCAAAAATAGGTTGAAGATTAGTTCAGGATTTAGTCCGACTGATAGACCCCGAGGAATGGCTAAACCGGCCAGGACTAAGCCGATCACATAGGGAATTTTTAGCCAACGGGCCACCAGGGCCACTAGGGTGGCTACCAAGAGAAGAATGATCAAATTCTCCACTAGGGTGGTGATGGCTAAATTATCGAGGATTAGCTCCGGCTCGGCGGGCAGACTCTGGATATTAATGTCAGCAAGGAGAGCGGGGAGCTTAATCATGGAGCTTGGGAGTTACTTTTGCCTGGGCACTGGGAGTTGGTCTGGATTTAGTTGCCCCCTAGCCATTTTTGACCGTTTAATCGTTGGAGAGTGTAGAGCACCATCAGATCTAGGGTGACTTTACGTTCGTCAATCATAAAGGACTCTAGAGTGCTGGGGGGACGATTATCAACGCTGTAGGCAAAGCCTTTGGGACCTTTGATGTCTTCCTGGAAGAAATAGAGGTTGAACTGTTTAGACATTTGGCGATCGCCACTCCAGGTACCCTGTACTTGCCAGTAGGCGGTGTTGTCGGCACCGGGGATGGCCAGAGGTTGTTGGTTAAAATCCAGGGCTACCTGACCCAGACCGAGTTTACCGAGGGCACTTTGGAGAGCGGGTAGAAAATCCTGCTTGATGAATTCGGTGAAGGGTTTCTCTTCCACTGCGGGGGGCTTAGCTTTCTTTTCAGCGGGGGCTTTGGCTTCTGTCATTAATTTGGGGGGCGATCGCCATAATGGGGAATGAGTGCCCTTGGGGGCAGTCACAAAAAAATAACAAATATTAGCGGGGTTCACCAGGGGTGACGGGGGCTCCGTCAGTCTTTTTTTCCGTGACCCGGCGCAGTACCCCATTGATAAAACGATGACCGTCCTGACCAGAGTAGCGCTTGGCTAACTCTACCGCTTCGTTGATGGCCACTTTTTGGGGCACACCAAGGTAATCCAATTCGGCGATCGCCAGACGGAGTATGTCTTGATCTATTTTGGCCAGGCGGGACAGTTGCCAGTCCACCATTGCTTCTTGCAACTGCTCATCAATCTGCTGGCGGCGGCGACAGACAGTGCCAATCAATTCCAACGCAAATTTTCGTACTTCCATTTGCCCCGCCAACTGCAACGTTTCCGGTAAATCCACCGCTAGGGCTAGGCGATTAATCACCGTTTCCGTTAGGGTCATAGCCTCTTCCAACATGGCCTTAGCACTGTTGAGGTTGCTGGCCCGGATTTCACTGTTTAACAGGCGTTCATGGCTACGACTCAATTCCGCCGAGGCCGTTTCTAAAATTTCATGGACTTCCCCACTCAGGGTGCGGGTGGCGGCCAACAACAATGCTTCCAGGTCGCCTTGCTCCAAGGTTTCGGGCTTAGTGTCCTTGCGGCTCAATTGGCTTAGGCTCAACAGGGACAGTTCACGGGCCACACGGCGGGGTTGTTGACGGGCAAGCATAGGTTCAAATCTCAGCAAATCAGGAGCAATACTTTCTCTGATCCTATGGCCATTGTTGGTTACTTGGACAATCTGGCCCAAGCCTAGGCGATCGCCGACTGGATTTCGATTACCATGCAACTCACCAATGCCGATGGGTTTACCCTGTGCCAGAGCCGGCACCAAAGGATTGGTTCCATTGTGGATTAATGGCAGAATGGCTCCATGGCCCTAGGGGATTTGCTGAAAATGGTTAATTGGACTAGAAATTGGTTTGGTTTTTCGTGCTTATTTGTTCTTACTCTGGCGGTAATGCTGGGGCTAAAACTGTTTTTGCCCAGTCCAGTGGTGGCCCAATCCTCTTCAGATTTTATTCAACAGGGCAATCAAATTAGCATTGACGGTAAATCCTATCCTGTGGCCTGGGGTCAATGGCAGGAGGGAGGCCAGACCCGCACCGGCCTTGGGGATACTGGGGCCATGCAGTTTCTAGGGCTAGATCTGCTTGATAACACCAGCCCCAATCAGCAACCTGTGCAATGGTTCAGTGGCGATCGCCAAACTTTAAACGCCCGTTTTGTCGCTCCCAATCGTTACCTGGATGTAACTTCCCTCTTGCAACCATTGGGTACAGTACAGCCCCAGGGCAATACCCTCGTGATGCCCAACACCAATGCCCAAATTCTGACCGTGCGGGACGGTCGGCAATCCTGGGGGGAAAGGGTAGTGTTGGAACTAAGCCAACCAGCCTTTTGGCAAGTGAGCCAAGCCAGGGAAGAAGCCGTTGTCACCATTAACGCCAGCAGTACCATCGGTAGCCAAGGCAATGCCAACGCCCCCGGACTACAGGCCATTGACCAGGACGATTTGGGTGGTAAAACCAGCGGCGGGCAACAAGTTCGTTATCGCCTCGAAAGATTGGGGACTATTACCAAAGTCCATTTTCAATTACCCGTGGGTTACAAGCTCCAGGTTAGTACCCTTACTTCTCCCTTCCGTTTGGTGATCGATGCCCGGGCTGATGCTCCTCCGGTCAAAACTATCAACTGGACAGAGGGCATTACTTGGCAACAGCGCTTTGTCAATATCAGCGGCGGCCAATTTCCCGTCACCACTGTCACCATTAACCCCCGATCGCCAGGCATTTCTTTACGACCTTTAATGGCCAATCCCACCATGGCCCAGGGCACAGCACCGTTGGTGGCCATTGCTAGGGATCAACAGGCGGCGGTAGCTATCAATGCGGGCTTTTTCAACCGCAATAATCAACTTCCCCTAGGGGCAGTGTGGAGTCAGCAAAATTGGCGATCGGGGCCGATTTTGAACCGGGGGGCGATCGCCTGGAATGACCAGGGACAAACCACTTTTGGGCGCCTATCTTTGTCGGAAATAATCACCACTGGGTCGGGGCAACGGTTAACCGCCAATTATCTCAACAGTGGCTATGTGCAACGGGGCATTGCCCGCTATACCCCCGCCTGGGGCCCCAGCTATGTTCCCCTCAGTGATAACGAACAGGTTTATGTGGTGCAAAATAACCAGGTCACTGCCCAATATCCTTTGCCCAAAGCGGGCCAACAGCAAATGCCCATTCCCAGCGATGGTTATTTAATCATTGACCGGGGCAACCAAATTCCCGCCGGGGTTCTGGCTGTGGGAACCACCCTTAACGTCAATGGGCGATCGACGCCGGAAGCTTTCAACGCTTTCCCCAACGGCATGGGGGCAGGGCCCTTATTAATTGATCAAGGTCGTGTGGTGCTCAATGCAACAGGGGAAGGTTTTTCCAGTGCCTTTCAACAACAACGGGCTTCCCGCAGTGCGATCGCCGTGGACAGAAACGGCAACATTATCCTGGTGGCTAGCCATAACCGGGTGGGGGAAGCTGGAGCTAGCTTGGGGGAATTTGCCCAAATTTTGCAACAGTTGGGGGCAGTGAATGCTTTAAATTTAGATGGCGGCAGTTCCACCTCCCTGGCCCTGGGGGGTCAGTTGCTGGATCGATCGCCGGTAACGGCGGCCCGGGTGAGCAATGCCATTGGGGTGTTTGTTCGTTAAATAATGGTTGTGCCGACCCTAATCAATGCTGAGGGGGTCCACGTCAATATCCAGGTAAACGGAGCTAGGGCAGATTTGTTTAATTCTCTCCAGCGGCAAAATTGCCTTAACGGAGCTGGGATATTTAACTAACAACTGCCAGCGATACCGTTGGGCAATGCGGAGAATACTGGCCGGTGCGGGCCCCAAAATCTCCACGGTCTTGGGTAAAAGTTGTTCACACAAAACGGCGATCGCCTGGATCGTTTTTTCCACTTCCTTTGCATTAGTCCCCAAACAGCGGAGCAAAATTAACTTGCCGTAGGGGGGATAATTTAACATTTCCCGTTGGGGTAACTCCTGGGCAATAAAACCATGGTAATTGTGGGTTTTAACGGCTTGGATCACAGGATGGTGGGGAGTATAGGTTTGAATAATCACTTGCCCCGGCTCTTCTCCCCGGCCAGCCCGGCCACTGACCTGGGTTAAGGTTTGAAAACCCCGCTCAGCGGAACGGTAATCGGCAAAATTGAGCAAGCTATCGGCGGCTACCACTCCCACCAGAGTAATCTGGGCTAGATCTAACCCTTTGGTTAACATTTGGGTTCCCACCAGTAAATCCGCTTCCCCCTGTTTAAATTGCTCCAACAATTGTCGATGGGCTCCCTTTCTGCGGGTGGTGTCACTGTCAAAGCGAATCCAGCGTAAATCGGGAAATTCTTGGGTTAGGGCTTCGGTCACTTTTTGGGTGCCACTGCCAAAAAATTTCAGATAGGGGGAAGAACATTCCGGACACACTTTGGGCTGGGTTTCCGCATAGTTACAGTAATGGCACCGCAGCAGGGGTTGGCCACCGCCCTGGACGTAGTGATAGGAAAGGGACACGTCACAGTTGGGGCATTCCAACACGTAACCGCAACTGCGACAGGAGACAAAGGTGCTATGGCCCCGGCGGTTAATAAACAAAATACCTTGCTGTTGTTTGGCTTTGAGTTCCCCCAGGGCAGTTTGTAAAGCCCGACTAAAAATGGAGCGATTGCCCTGTTTTAATTCCGCCCGCATATCGACAATTTGCACCGGGGGTAGGGGGCGGGACTGCACCCGTTCTGGTAACTCTAGGTAATGTCGCTGGGGGTCATTTTGATGGCGATGAACTGTATGCCAGCTTTCCAAAGAAGGGGTAGCGGAACCCAGGATGAGGGGGCATTGTTCAAGTTCGGCCCGGCGTTGGGCCACGGTGCGGGCATGGTAATTAGGAGTTAACTGGGTTTGCTTAAAGCTACTGTCATGTTCTTCATCAAGGATGATTAATCCCAGATTAGGCAGGGGCGTAAAAATAGCGGAACGGGTACCAATGACAATCTGTTCATGGCCTAGGAGAGTTTGCCGCCAGGTGTCGTACTTTTCCCCGGAAGATAGGCCGCTATGGTACACAGCCACCTTATTGCCAAAGCGGGCCCGAAAACGGTCGGTTAGCTGGGGGGTCAAACCAATTTCCGGTACTAGCACTAAAACCGATTGGCCCTTGCCCAGGCGATCGCCACAGATTTGCAGATAAACTTCCGTTTTGCCAGAGCCCGTAACGCCGTGGAGTAAAACTTGATGGTAACCCTGGAGGGGCAGGATAGTTTGGCAGGCTTGCTGTTGGGCAGGAGTTAGTTCTGGAGCTTGGCTGGCATTAACCGACGGTTGCTGGAAAAGTCGTAATTTTTCCCGTTCGGCGATCGCCACTAGTCCTTTTTTTGCCAAGGATTGAATGGTAGAGGCAGAACAGGGCACTGCTTTGAGTAAATCCGCTAACCACATTTCCCCCCCTTGGTTTTTGAGCACCGTCAGGGATCTGGCCTGTAATTCTGTCAGTTTTGCGCCAGGGTCAAAATTTAATAAAGTCACCATTTTGGGTAACTGGGGCCGAACTGCTTTGGGGGGTTCGAGGTAACTTTCCACCCATTGCCGTTTGAGCAAATCCCGCAATGCCTTGGTCAGTCCTGGCACTTTTTGCCGCAGGTAACGGTAACTATAATCCCCTTCCTTAGATGATTGCAGTAGGGTTAGAATTTGCCTTGCTCCCTGGTGGGACGGTTGACTCAAAAACAATGGCCAATCCGATGGCAGGCGATCGCCATTCAATTTAATGCGGCGCTGGGACCGCTGGAGTAACCCCGGTGGCAAAGCCATGCGAATAACGGTGATTAACTCGGTGCAATAATATTCCGCCAACCAATGTAACAACCGCCAATAATGGGGGGCAAAAAAGCCCGACACAATTACGTCTTGAATGGGCTTAATTTTTTCCGGCGGCAAATCCGGTGGCAGTTTTGTCAAACAACCCACCACAATGCCTCCCAACTGTTGGTTACCAAAGGGCACCGCCACAATGTCCCCATCCTGCACCGTTAAATCTGGGGGAATGGCATAGGTATAAACCCCTTCATTTTGGGGTAAATCCACCAGCACCGCCGCCCAAGGGCGCACTGAATCTTCTTCCTGGTAGTTAAACCCCAATTCCGCCAGGGCTAAGGGAGAAACAGTCATATTTCTTTACTTTTTGCCATTTTTTCCCTTGCTCTCCACGGCTAAATGCTCTGTGGGATAGACTTGCCAGGAATGCCAGGCTGCCTTGACTCCCGCTACAAAGCGTTTGGAACCCCCTTGCACCTTTTTGGCTCCCTCTTTGGTGATGGTTACGCCCCGGTCCACGGTTTGAACTACGTCTTCCACTGTTCTGACCCCTTGGTTTAAATCATCTGTCAATTCGCTAATTTCCAAACCCGTTAAACGAATGGCTTCCAACGTGGGGGGAAATTCCCGATTAAGGCTGTCAAATAATTTTTCTGCACTGCGGGCCGCTCGACCTAATTCCTGCAGGGCTGGCAGGGCCACCACCAATACGGCGGTCAGGCTAATGGACACCAGGGTGAGGGAAAGACCCAGCCAGAAAAGGGGTTCGGTCATAGGTACAGAAAAAGTCAACTACGGGGGCAATGGGGGGAGGGGCGACAGCGGTGGCCACAAGTTTCTGGTGGGGAAGGATTTAAACAACCATAACCAGCCCAAGGATTAATTAAAAAACTAACTGTCCGCCAGGGTAGTTTCCGCTGTAATGTCCCTTGGTTTTGGTTCCGGTTCTGACACCACGGTGGTTTGGGTTGCTTCCACCCCAGCGGCGATCGCCTCTTTGAGTCGTTCCAGGGTGCCCTGCCAATTACGTTGGGTGGCTTCGGAAAGATAATCCGCCTGGAGTTGCAGAGTTGTGGCTAAATCCTCGGCTAAATCAGGGAGGGCGTCGGCAGATTTTTTTAACAGTTGCCTGGTTTGTTTGCCGGAACGGGGGGCTAACAATAACCCAGTCACCGATCCCACTAAACCGCCAATTACCATGCCTGCCAACAGAGCGCCACCTTTGTTATTGCTGGCCATGTTCCCCCGTAAAAAGAATTTCCCCCATTCTAGTGGAAGGGGAGAAAATGCTGGCCTCATTCCCCCATTTGTCTGGGTTAATCCGTTCGGCCAACTTTAACTGGCGGTTAATTTTTGGTGAAATTCATCTATGGGCATGGGGCGACCGTAGAAATAACCCTGGTAAAAATTGCAACCCAACTGGGCTAGAAATTGCACCTGTTCCTCCGTTTCCACCCCTTCTGCCACGATCGCCAGATTAAAGGTGCGGGCTACGCTAATGATGGCTTCCACCAGGGCGGCATTGTTGAGGTCCTGGGGCGCATCCTGGACAAAGGCTCGGTCAATTTTCAGTTCATTCAGGGGTAACCGTTTCAGATAGGCCAGGGAGGAATAGCCCGTACCAAAATCATCCACGGAAAAATGAATACCCAGGGTTTGTAGCTCAAACATGGTGGCGATCGCCTGGTGGGTATCCTCCACAATTAAACCCTCCGTCACTTCCAGGGTGAGGCGATAGGGGTCTACTCCGGTGCAGGCCAGCAGGTTTTTGATTTCCTTGGCAAAGTTGGCTTGGCGGAATTGGCGGGGACTGACATTAATGGCAATGCGCAGAGTTAAGCCCAATTGTTGCAGCCGGGCTAAGTACTGACAAACTTGCTCCAACACAAAATCGCCAATGCCCCCGATTAAGCCAATTTCTTCAGCAATGGGAATGAAAATGTTGGGGGGAATAAAACCCCGACCGGGATGATTCCAACGGAGTAAAGCCTCCGCTCCAATCCAGACACCATTACTATCCACCTGGGGTTGCAAATAAACCTGGAATTGTTTTTGTTCCAGGGCAGATCGTAGATCCGCCTCCAGGGCAAAGCGGGACTCCACTTCCAACTGCATTTGCGACTCGAATAAACAAACCTTATCCCGGCCAGCCTTTTTCGCTTGGTACATGGCCGTGTCCGCTTCTTTAAACAAATCGCTAACTTTTTCGTTCAGTTTGGGAAAGAGGGTGATGCCGATACTACCGCTGATCTGTACCTGTTCCGCTTCCAGAGTAAAAGGAGTGGCTAGGGCTTGGCGAATTTTTTCCCCTACCCCCAACCCCAACCTAGCCGCCAATTCCCGCTCATGGGCCAACTCCGGCAACAGCACAATGAATTCATCTCCCCCCAAACGGGCTACGGTGTCGGAATCCCGCAAACTATCGGCCAATCTTTTTGCCACCATCTGCAATAGGCGATCGCCGCTGTCATGGCCCCGGGCATCGTTGAGGGTTTTAAAGCCATCGAGGTCAATTAAAACAATGGCACCGAAATGCCTCGACCGTTGGGCTAAAGCCAAGGCATTTTCCGCCCGGTCCAACAATAAACGACGGTTGGGCAAAGCGGTGAGGGGATCGTAATAGGCCAGGGTTTCAATCTGGGCCTCCGCCTGTTTTCGTTCCGTCACATCGGTCAAAATGCCCAACATCCGCAGGGGTTTGCCCTGGCTATCCCACTCGACAATTTTGCCCAGAGAAAGGAGCCATTTCCATTGCCCCGCCATGGTTCGTTGGCGACACTCCACTGCGTAACGGGGAATTTTTCCTTGGATATATTGGTCGTAGATTTCCCTGACCCTTTGCTGATCCTGGGGGTGGATGCGCTCCAGCCAGCGTTGCTCAGTTTCTTGGAAATACTGGGGGTCGTAGCCCAAAATTTGCCCGTATTGGGGCGAAACTACGGCTTGACCCGTTTGTAAATTGAGATCGTAAAAACCTTGGTTGGCCGCCTCCAGAGCCAGGCGTAACCGTTCTTCGTTTTCTCCTAATTGATTCTGGGCCCGCTGGTTGGCCTGGTCTAATTGGATCGCATCCAGGGCAAAGGAAATGTTATCGCTAATTTCCTGGAGTAAATCCTGCTCGTCTTCGCTGAAAAACCCGGCTTCCTGGGAATAAAAAGTCAACACCCCCACTACTTGGCCGCCCTGGCGGATGGGTACAGCGGCGGAGGAAAGAAAGCCATAGCGCATGGCACTGCCACGCCAAGGAGCCATTTTGGGGTCTTGGCTAATGTCGGAGCAGATCACCAATCTTCCTTCCCTAGCGGCGGTACCGGTGGGGCCCCGGCCGGCCGGTTCGTCTTTGAATGTGATGCGGATATTTTCTAGGTAAGCGGTGGTGTGACCCCCGGCCATGTAGGGAATAATCGTTTGGCGATCGGGGTCAATGAGCCCAAACCAGATCAGGGAAAATTGCCCCACTGCCACTCCCACATCACAGATGGCCCGGAATAAATCATCCCGTTCACGATTTTCGATGATGGCTCGGTTAACCTGACTCAGGGTGGCGTACAGGCGGGAGAGATATTCAATGCGGCGCTGGTTTTGTTTGCGTTCACTGATATCCCGAGCCACGGCCAGTAACCGGGATTTGCCGTCAATCACCGTGGGTTGAATGGACACTTCGGCCCAAAAGAGGCTGCCATCTTGTTTTTTCGCTAACCATTCAAACATTTGGGGCTCAGCGTTTCTGGCTTGGCGGAGTTTTTGCTCAATTTCTGCTTCAGTTTTACCCGGTTTATAGGCACTGAAATCACCAATGGGGCGACCAATCACCTGTTCTTTATTGCCATAGCCATACATGGTCAACATGGATTGATTCACATCCAGCACTGTGCCCCGGTGAGCATCTTGAATAAAAATGGCTTCGTGGGTGGAGTTAAAAATTTCCCGGTAATTGCGCTCATTTCTTTCTAAGATGATTTCGGTGTAATGGGATTCGAGGAAACGACTCAGAAATTGGCTGACCGTGTTGAGTAGTGCTTTTTCCTCCGGCAAAAAATCCCGTTCTTCGCCATAGAAAACTTCTAACTGGCCCCGATGGAAATGTTCCGTTTGGAATTCTGCGGTCAAACAGTAATCGGTCTTTTGATAGTTAGGGCTTTGGTAGATGGAGTTGCCCCAGGTCAAACGGGCGGAAGCTAATTTTTCGTAGCGGAAAGCCAGGGGCAAAAGGTCTACGGTGTTTTGTAAAAACTCCTCCAGCACCAAATCCGCTTGTTGGCCCATCTGGGCGATCGCCACAAGGCAATCCATTTCCTTGACCCGTTCCCGCAATTGCCCCAGGGTTGCCCGTAATTCTTTAGTTCTTTGCCTAATCTGATAGGTGAGATTGGCCTGACTGTTGGTGATAATTGCCACAATGATGGTGACGAGAACTGTGATCCCCGTACCCACACCAAAAGCGACCATGGCCATTTGCTTGGGATAGTTCTGGTTAAACTCTGGCCCCGGCCAAAGTAGCAGTGCATAGGCCCTGCCAAAAATAAACAGGGGGTAAACCTGGAATAGCTCCTTATTGCTCTGCCAATTGTTCAGAGAGAAGGGAGAAGGGGCAGACGAAGCCAAAACCAGGGGCGATCGATCCACACTTAGTTGCAACCACTGCAATTCCAGGGATTTATCGCCAAAACTAATTTCTCCAAAAGTTTGGGTCAAAAAGTCGTTCAATCGCAACACCACCGCTGCTACCCCCATGGGAGGGGTTTCTAGATTACCGTCGGCAAACACTGGGGAATAAGCAACAATGCCCCTTTGTTTGCCCAATTCTTGGATCAAAGTCAGGGGATTGGTGGCGGTGGGTAGTCTATTCTCAAGGGCTTCATCCAAAGCCATTTTGGCAGACTCGTTAGAACTGACATCGAAGCCCAGGGCTATATCATTACCCGCCAAGGGTTCTGCATAAAAAATCGGATAATAAGCTTCCCTTCCCTGGACAGGAACGGGTTTCCCCCGACGATTAAGTTCAAAAATTTGGAAATTCTCTAGCCCATCCTCCCGGGCCCTACGTTCAAAATTTTCCCTATCGGCGGCGGTAACTTTGGGAATCCATTCCCAGGCTTGAATACTCAATTCCCTAATCATGGGTAGGGTAAACCGGGCAAACTCAGCACGGGTCACCTCCTCACTGGACTCCATAAAGCTATTGAGGCTGGAAAGACCATAATTTTGCAATTCCCAAAGTTTTTGCGCAAACAGATTAGCCCTGGGGATGGCAAGTTGGCTAAAATTTCTTTGGCTATTGAGTAAAGAATTCTCCTGGACCACTGCTGTTAGGGCCAGGGTTAGGAACAGACCCACGATCGCCGTGGCCAAAGCCTCCCCTTGGTTAGTGATGAAAGAATTTCTCCAGCGGCGGCGTTCCTGGAGCAGATAATCTCCTCCTAAAATTAAGGCTATTAGTCCCACGGAGAACAGGAGGGGAGTCCAGAGTTTTTGCTGTAATTTTTGGTGCCACTGACTCGCTTCCATATCCATGGCAACGATCACCAAAACCCTTTCGGAGCGGGGCTGTAGGATGGGGGCATAGGCCGAAACAAAATTACCCCGTTCACTGTGGTATGGACCAATGACCAATTTTTTGGAAGGGGGCTCAAATAACTGTCGGACCGCCTCCGGGGGATTTTTATAGACGGCACCAGGGGCGTGGGCAAGCAAATCTCCGGGTTTAAGGCTATTAGGGCCAAAAAGAATTTTTCCACTCCTTATGACCATGGTGTAGATGCTACGGTGGCCGAATGTCTGAGCGTAGGCAGTCATCTGATTGTGGAGTCTTTGGAAGGAAGGATTGTCCAAGTCTTCTGGGGTTAAGGAAAGCTCTTGGAAACGTCGAAAGTTTAGGTTCAAGGAGACCATTTCCACCTGGCTCAGCAGCTGTTGACGCATTCTTTCGCTAGCCATTTCTATGCGCCAGCGGGCAACGGCAAATCCCCCAAAAATAATCAAAAAAATCAAGACAAGCAAAACCACTCCCCGCCAAAATCCCTGCCCCTGATGGGGGGGAACCGAAGACGGAGGAGAGGACATGATGGACATCGGGAAATTGGGGATAGATTACCCAGGGGAAAATGCCGGAGCTACCATCTTGGAAATAGTACTTTCCTTCCTGTTGCTTACTCCGAGGGGAGACCTAATCTGTGCTAATCATTGGGGGATGGAGTTTATACGTTTCTCCACACCACCACCAGTCTAAACAAGTTTAAACAAAATTTACTGAATTTTTGATAGGGCTAATACTATTTATTTTTCCGTTGGATGGTGAACCGATAGGGCAGTTTGCAAAAATCGCTGCAATGTCTTGCCCTGGAGTTTTAAATAACGTTCCCTGGAATTGCCCTTCATCAGAGCCATGGATTTATTTGTCCGGTCTACAAACGGTAGGGGGTCTAGGTAAGCTTGATAGGATAACCAGGCTTCTTGATGGGTTTGAAAACTACGGTGCAAGGCTTCCGTTTCCTGGGCGAAACAGGCCCAAAGCATGACTTTACATTCCTGGGCGGAAAGGCCAAATAGAGGCGAGGTTAATAGCTTCGTAATGGTGCCATACAGGGCGGGGTCATACCAAAAAATCCCATTGATGGCAACGGACACATGGTAGTGATCCCTTTGACATCCCCTAATGCCTAAATTGACCAATTGCCGCTCAAAGACAGTGGGAGCAGGGAGAAGACGTCCAACGTCTTGGGACAAAATGGTGGAGGTATTGAAATGAAAGCTTTCATCTAGGAAATGGTAATAGGAAATTTGGGTCGGGATGGTATTACTTTCCGGCTCCTGGGGTCGGTAAAAGCTACTCAGCTTATGCTGCACTAATTTGCCATTTAAAGTCCGCAATCCCCTTACTGTAAGATATTGAGAAGCTAAAAAAGCATTGTTGGCAGACAGTAAACCAAAGCCTTGGAGTTGCAAACCTTTCCACCAATTTTTAAACCAATTTGTGTTGGCAAAAATCATCGTTTCCCGGAATGGCGATCGCCGGGGTTGGCCAAATAGATTACCGCCGAATAGGGTTGACTCTACTTGGTCAATTACAGTCTGAAAAGCATGGATATGGCAACGTTCCTGGGAAGTTTCCAGGTCTAGGGTGTCACAAACTAAACGAAAATCTGTCAGAGGATATAAACCAGTGGCACTGGTTTGATTGAAGAAAATAGTCGCCACTTCCGCCGCAATAATTTGACTGTAGTAAGCCACCCAATAAAGATGATTCAGAATTAATTTTTGCCCTGGACTAGACTGTTCCCAAAGGGGAGTGCCATAAAGTAAAGAAAATTCCGGTGCTTGCCAGTATTGATCCCGGCATTGCTGATAATCAAATTGCTCCGCCAATTGATCTAAATTAGGACTGTGATCTGTTTGCTTCGCCCGGCGGTAATTAAGCTCTAACTTTTTTCGAGTTTTGCTATCTTTTGCCAACAAGGATGTTGATGTAGCATTGGGTTGAGACAAGGAATTAATCACAGCAGTCATAGTACACATTGCTCAGCACTATAGGGCAGAAAACATTGTTGTCCCTCCAGACGAATGACAATTTCTGAGGGCACTCCATGGTTCATTAAGGAACGCAAAAGATTAAGTTTTTGTTGACTGTGTTCTTCCGTTTTCAACTCCTCAAAAATTTGTCGGCGATTGCCAGAGGATAAATAACCTTTGCCCTGTTCTATAGCTTTGACCAATCTTTGGGGCCCCACCTGGACCATGTGCAAAAATTCCCTTAATGCCTGGTAGATATTATCCAGACTTTGTTGCTCATACGGCCAGGTTTGTAATTGCTGGACTCCTGCCGCATGGTGACGGGCTTCAGCATCTAAAAATCCTTGTAACGTTGCTTGCAGATGATTGTCCCGACAATGGTGTGCCAGGGAACGGTAATGGCTCAGCCCCCAACCCTCTAGCACTACCTGCACCATAGTTAGTAACAGGGCTTTATCGTCGGCTTCCAATAATTGCCCCATAAAAGATAAAAAACTATCCTGATTAAACTCTGGCTTTTGCTGAAAAAATTGTTCAATTTGGCATAAATGTTGCGCTTCATCGGCGGCAAATAAACTGTATAAAATTCGTTCTTCACGAGTTTCTGCTAACAGTGACATTTTAGTCATATAGCCTATACCGGCCTGCTCCACCCAATAAATTTCTGTGAGCAAATCCCGGTTGGCGATCGCCAAAATTGTTGCCTGTTCCACGGCGCTGGCCTGTTGAAATATGGTGACTTGGTTTAAGCCAAAATATTCGGCGGGCCAATATAATTTGTGGGTCAAATCAAGAGTTTCCTCCTCCCTCGGTCTATCCAGAGCAGAGGCGAGAATCCGATGTAGGCGATCGCCGGAGGCAAGGGAAGGTAAATTAAAGCCACTAACAGTTTGTGCCATGGATTTTTACACTTCCATTGTGGTTATTTATTACCGGGACAAGCAGGGACTTTTCTTCGTCTAGTGGTTGCCAAGTTTCCCACTGGAGAACAGGTTGTTGTTCCAGATGGTGAATAAATTCAAGAATCGATTTATCTTCTGCTAAAGGTGTTTTAAGCGCAAATTTAATTGTCTGAAAAATTTTTGTATCTCCCTTAGCAAAGTAATTACCCACTAGCTTAGTTAGCCAAAGAATGATGCCGTTAATAAACCAACCCCAAAGCCCAGGGCGATGCTTGGTTAACAAAATTGTTTGCCCTTCCGTTTGCCCATTTTTGCCTAAGCGCAGGGTAAACATAATATAAAAATGTAAAAAATCTGGCCCCAAAGTTACCGTTCCCGTACTGCCAAACCAATAGGATAAATTATAGGTACCTGATTCCCGGTAAAAGGGTTTAATCAAACGCACTAAAAGGGAATCATTCCCCCCCTTGGTAGTGTTAGCAAAACTAATGATATTTTGATCAATAACCTTGGATTTAAAGTCAATTTCCACGGGAAAATTATGTACCGTATTGAAATGGTGGGCATCGATGGCATTAACCATCACCACATTGGGATGGCAAGCTTTTGTAAAATTTTTACCCAATGCACTGGCCACTTTTTCCTCGGCTAACTCTGGCGGCACAGACAAAGTTTGACTAGGCTGATTCCCAGTCCAGAGCCAAATTAAACCATAGGCTTCCATCACGGGCCAGCTATTAACTTTCACCGGCAATGATTTAGCTAAGCAGGGCACTTCCACACAATGCCCATGGTGATCAAATCGCCAATTGTGGAAAAAACAACGTAAACTTTCCCCTTCCACTTTACCCTCGGCCAAATGGGCTCCCATGTGGGGACAATAGGCATCCATCGCTACTACTTTGCCACTGTTAGTGCGATAAACCGCCAAGTCTTTACCTAGTAAAAATACCGCTTTAACTTGGCCATGTTTTAATTGTTTTGAGCGCAGCAACCAATACCAACCGGCCACGAAGCGCTGGGGCTGATTAAACACTTTGGCAGAGTTCGGTTTAGGTAGAAAGACCACGGTGGTCAGACCAATTAGCTCAAGATATTTACAGCATAGCTGGAATGCCAAATTCTTAGTCCCGCTTTGGTCAAATTTTCCTCCGACACCTCCGCCAAACAAACCAACTCATCCCCTTCAACATGACCGGGATTTTTTTGCAAAAAGAACTCCACATGGCGATCGCCTAATTTTTCTGTTGGCACCTGGCGCAGGTTAGGGGTTAATATCTGGGGCTGGGGTAAACGCACAATGCCCAAACTGGGGTCATAATTGCCTGGGAATTTTTCCTGGGCTAGCTGGTCGATAAAATTTTGTACCGGGGCGGGGGTGGGGTGGAGATAGTGGGGATAAAACTCCTTGGCAAAAATGCTCAAAAATCGATAGGTGCGGAAGCCAGAGGAAATGAGGAGCCAATACAGTTTTTCTGGCCTGGTCCCGTGGAGCATCTGCATGGCCTTGGTCCAAGCCTTTGCCAGGGCTGGGTTAGACCACATGGATGGGTCGGTGATGGTGTCACCGGAATAAACAATTCTGACGGTTTGTCCTTCCCATAGGGCAGGGTAGAAACCAAAGGTGGTGAAGCCTTTCAATATCCCAGCGGATTTGAGCAAAATCACCCAATCTTTGCCTCCTAGGTCAGCTTGAAACTGCGGCCAATAAACCCCCTCAAAGTGGGTTTGGAGCAGGGTAAGCATTGCTAGTTGGTCAGAGTCAGTAATTTTAGCCGCCGGTAGGAGAAAGGCTTCAACCATAGATTTCTCAAAATTTTTGCAATCTTGTCCCATCCCAAGGGTAGGTCAAGACGCTTTGCCCATGGTCTCTAGCCAACGATAGTTAGAGGCGATCGCCGCTTTGAAGGTGGGATAAACTTTATATTCCACATCAAATTCCTGGCAAACATCTTTAATAATATTTTCCAGTTGGGGATAGTGAATATGACAAATATTGGGGAAAAGATGGTGGGTAACTTGGTGATTTAAACCGCCACAAAACCAGTTCCAAAAGGGATTAGTGGTAGCAAAATTGGCCGTGGTACGAATTTGACAAATAGCCCACTCGTCATCAATGGCACCGGACTCATCATCGGGGGTGAGAAATTCGGTGGATTCCAACACATGGGCCAGCATAAAGATGGTGCAAACCACGATGCCATAGGTCATATAGGTTACCGAAGCACCAATTAATACTTCAGGAATGGAAAAGCCCAGAGCCAGAGGTAAGCCGAAAACGTAGCCGAGCCATAATAGCTTAATCCCTAGCAAACTAGCTAATTCTAGGGGCTGGAAAGGAGGAATTTTATGGTCATGATATTTGCCTTTATTAAGCACTAGGTAGACATCGTAGAGAAACCAATAAAAGGGAATGAAAAGATATAAACCCCAAATATAAAATTGCTGGAAACGATAAATACCAACATGTTCTTGCTCAGGACTCATACGTACTGCGCCATCTCCATGGATTTCCACGTCATGGCCAAGAATATTGGTGTAGGTGTGGTGCAAATAGTTGTGGCGATAGCGCCAAAGAAAACTAGATAGCCCGACAAAATCGTAGGTCATGCCCAGAACCCGGTTGATGTGGGGATTGGAGGAATAGGCATTGTGGTTGGCATCGTGGCCGACATTGAAGGAAAAAGCCGCCAAGGCGATCGCCAAAACCATACAACCCAGTAGGCGCACCGGAAAAATAACTGGAGCAAAAAGCACAAAGGCCCAAGCGGAAAACAACCAGAGCACAATAATCAGGGTTTTCAGATACATGGAGGGATTATCCTTTTGGGTCAGGCCATGCTCGGCAAAGTAGGCATCCACCCGTTGGTTTAGTACCCGACGAAACCCCCGTTTCTGGGTAAATTTAATTCTTTCCGCTGTTAGCATTTATAAATTTAAATAGATAAAAAACTTTCACATTATACCGCCATTAACTACAAAAAAACTCCAGCGCCGGGGGAGGCTAAAAATTTATTCCAACTGGGAGTCCATTGCTAGAATTTTAGTTTGCCTTCTACAGTGAGTCATCAAAGCTCTGGCAATATTGGGATAGTCTGTATATGATTTTGCCTAAAAATGGGGGAGTTAGCCGACTTGGAGAAAATACTCTAAAGGCAGCGGAAAAACTCCCTAGAGCAGATGCCTGGGAACCATGGTCACAATATAAAACCGAAGTGAAATTTTTATTTTATCTGACTTTTTTGCACCGTCGTTTAGCAGTAAAACTTAGTTACAAATTAAACTTATTTTGCTACTTTTTGAGCTTAATTTCTTTTGGAAGTTATTCTCTGCTGTTAGTTAACTTAAAAATACTAAACATAGACAAAGCGTTCCTTCTTGATCACCATTGGGCTGAGTCAAGAGTTCCATCCCCCCATGCTAAACCAAAAAAGAGTCCAGAGGATCAGCAGTGGCACGGGGCGATCGCCAAAGTTGCTCCAGGGCAGTGGCGGGCATGGTTAAATACAACACGTCTCCAGAGTCGAGATGGGTGCCCAATAATTCCCAGCTATGGATGGTTTTACCCCCCCGTTCTAGATAGAGGGGAACGAAATCAGATTTTTGGGCCGCAATTTTGACCAATTGGTCGGCAAAGGGATGGTTAGGAGTGATTAAGGTGGCTAGGGCTACCCACAGCAAATCATCGGTCATGCCGTTGCCCAAAATTTTGCCCCCCAGGGCCGCCGCCGCAAAGGAATAGGTGGCCAATTCCGCCGGACAAAGCACCGTTTCAAATTCAAATACTTCCTGGAGGGACAGGCTAAACTGGGCATCCTGGCAACGCAACACCACTGGCAGGCTAGGGGCGATCGCCTTGGCAGTTAGGCCAATTTCCAAGTTAACGGTGTCGTCGCTGGTGGCCACCACAATGGCTTCGGCTCGGTTGATATTGGCGCAGGCCAACGTTCTTTCTAGGCGGGCATCCTCCACAATTACGGGCACCCCCAGGGAGCGGGCCGTATGCAAGAAACGATTATCTGTATCCTTTTCGATCACCACAATTTCATGGCCCTGGTGGGTCAACTCGTCAATAATAGCCATGCTCACCCCTCCCAACCCACAAATGATGATGTGATGGCGATCGGGTAACTTGGCCGCATCCAAAAACTGACTAAAGCGACTGCCAAGGATGAAATCATTCAGTAGGGCATAACAAATACCAATCACCCCCGCCCCGGCGATCATCATCACCACTGTGAATACTTTGATGATATCGGGGGACTTTTCGGCCACCTCTTCCTTGCCACCGGCTCCGGTAATCATGCCCACGGAAAAATACAACGCGTCCACTGGGGCAATATGTTGATCAATGGAAACGTAGATGAAGGTGGCCAGAAAAATCATCAACAATAAAAACAACACTACCCATATCACCTGTTGGACATACCGCTGATACTCCCGCAGGTTGGTAATTAGTTTGGAAAATTTTCGCCAAGGCGATCGCCGTTTGGTCTTGGGTTGGGGTTTTTGTCCCACTATTAAATGGTCCCCAGCTTGCAACGTTAAATTATTCACTACTGCGCCTACTAAATCCGTTTCACTGTGGGCCGGTAGGTAATAGATCAACATTCGGCTCGGATCATCCCATAAATCCGCCAGGGGTAAATTGAGCCAGGGATGGTCTTGGTGAATGACAATTTCCTGAATGGGCCAAGTCTGGTCAAACAAACGCAATTGCCCGATCGCCTGATTGCCCAAAGCCGCAAAGGAAAAAATTGGGGCCGCCAGGGCGGAAACACTCAAACTAACGTGGTCTGGCAAGGTGGTGTCTAAACGTTTACCCAGGGCATGGTTAAACAAACGATTAACAATGCGAATGCGGGGATTCAGAATACGGGCCTGGGTCAGAATAGCCAAGTTTAAGGCATCGTCACTGGTGGCTAGCACCAAAGTTTGGGCGGTGTGGATGGCGGCCCTAGTCAGGGTGACAGTGGAGTTCAGTTCCCCCACCACAATATTGCTGGGATTTTCCCCTGGCACGGGGCGATCGGAAACGCCAATCACTTCCGCTCCCTGTTGTTTAAGCAAGCTAAAAATTCGATAACCCGTTTGCCCCAAACCACAAACGATGATGTGCGGTTTCATAACGTCCTAAAAAAAGGGGAATCTGAAGGAAAAAAATGTCACCGACGGTAAGCCTTATCCCAGGGCCGCTGGAACTGGTTAAAACTCACCAAACTGCCCTTTGCTAGCCCGGCCATTTCATTGTCTCCATTCTCTCCAGACAACGCTAGCAAAACTGTCACCGTTCAATCATTTTGCTCAACTCGGCGATCGCCCTAGCCCCAGCATCGTACTGAAATTGATCTGCCAATCATTGCGGCCAACGTTTAAGATGGGGGCATTGTTTTAGTCCACCATTGTAATTACCAACGGAGGGAAAATGTTACAACTACTTATCGTCTGGATTGTCACCTCAGTCAGCCTGCTGATCATTGCCCAACTGCCCACAGGGGTAGAAATCTCCA
Source organism: Synechocystis sp. CACIAM 05 (assembly GCF_010222815.1). GTDB lineage: Bacteria > Cyanobacteriota > Cyanobacteriia > Cyanobacteriales > Microcystaceae > Synechocystis. The sequence goes on from NZ_CP019225.1 coordinate 2,035,270, forward strand.
GCTTTAAAAAAGCCCTCATTTCTGCCGTCGTTATCGGTTTACTCAACGCCCTAGTGCGTCCAGTACTGACGTTTTTCACTTTTCCCCTAATTTTTCTGACCTTTGGCCTGTTTTACACCGTAGTCAACGCCATCATCTTTGCCCTTGCTGCCGCTTTTGTAGATGGTTTTAGCCTCCGTTGGGGCTTTTGGAGTGCCTTCATTGGCGCCATTCTGCTGGGATTTATCAACTCTCTCCTCTTCCAATTACTACCCATCAGCAGCTAGTCCACAGTTTGACTTAGCTATGACATTGGCATTTCAAAGTATTTAATTAATGCGGTGGGGTTGATTCTAACTTCACCGTTTTCATCTGTTCTTGCAAAAATTAAAAATTGTTTGGGGGAAAAATTTTGCAAGTTACCATTAACCAAGCTAAATCTATCCTCAATAAAGCTACTGGTTTTATTCAGGATTACGATTTCACCCTCAATCCCTATCGTGGTTGTCAGTTCGGTTGTGACTATTGTTATGCTTCGGCCTTTAGTCCCAACTCTCAACTAAGGGCTAATTGGGGAGATTGGGTAATGGTAAAAGAAAATTCAGCAGAATTATTGGTGAGTGAACTAGAGAGAATTAGTAAAAAATATGACCGTCCGATTCGGATCTATATGAGCAGTGTGACCGATCCCTATCAACCAATTGAAAAAGAAGTACAAATAACAAGAAAAATTCTCGAAGTATTAGTTAAATATCAACCCATACTAGTCTTGCAAACCCGTAGTCCCATGGTTGTGAGAGATATTGATCTTTTAGGTCAATTTCACAAGCTGAGAATTAATATTAGTATTCCCACCGCTAGCGAAAAGGTGAGAAAAGATTTTGAAAGTCGCTCTCCCAGTGTTAAAGCTCGCTTACAAACAGTGGAAAAACTCAGGCATCAACTTATTTCTAATGACAGTTATCAAATTAAATTTGCCATTACCATGACCCCCCTCTTACCTTCTTATGATGAAGATTTACCCCAATTTATTGAACAATTAGTCACAGTTGACAGAATAGTTATACAGCCATTTCACAGCAGTAAAAATCAATCTCTAAAAGCTTCCACTCCAGCCAAAGCCATAGAATTAAAAGAAAAATATCAATGGTGGTATGTGAATGAAGATAAAAATTATCATAATCTACTCAAAAAACTAGAATTACTTAATCAATACTATGGTGTAGAAATTTTTGAAGGCAGGGAAGGTTTTGGTTATGATTAAATTTATCAAAGGAATATGGCAATTACAAATTATTAAGTCAGAAATTTCCAGGGGAAATACTAAGTTAGCTGAACATTTAATCTTAACTAGAAAAAAACAAGGATATAGACTTAGTTTACTGGAAAAAGTTTTTCTGGAAAATCAACGCAATCAGAAAAAGCTGAAAGAAAGTAAAGATAAATTATCTTCAAATGCTTCTGATTTACTAGTTTTAAAATTCCCAGTTCAAAAGCAATTAACCGCACAAATTAATACCAGTTTTCGCTTAGTTAGCCACGATGACCACAAAATAGAATGCACTGGCATTGAAAAATTAATTTTTGCAAAACTAGAAACCGAGTTAGTGAATTTCTTACAAAAAATCATTACCACTAATGACCTAAGCGATGATCAAATAAAGAAAAGAATAGATGAAGCTCATCGTGATTTGATGGGCTTAAAAAAGGGTTTAGATCCGACCTACGATAAAAACTTTAGCCCCCATGTGTACTTAATAAAATATTTCTTGGACAATGTTTATTGTAGCTATCTCGCCTATTTTTTTATTTATCAAGTTGGAGAGCTTCCTAAAAAGATTAAGATTCTTGATATTGCCGCTGGCCCAGCTACAATGCTGTTTGGTTTGTCTTTATTTCTAGAATCTTTGGCTCAACATCAAGAAATTAGTGATTTTAATTGCTCTTATTATTCTCTGGAAAAGGAACGCAATTTACAATATCGAGGCCTACAATTTTGGCGACAGTACATTAACGAACTTAAATTCCCACCCAACATTTTTTATCAATTCAATACAGTCAATATTTTTGACTATGACAATTATAGCCATAAACTACCGAAGGAATTTTTTAATTTGATTATTATCGCCCATTGTTTTTTCTACCAAGGGGAAGATAGAAGTAAATCTTTGGATATTTATCGATCAATTTTTAAGCAATGTTTAGAACCGGATGGAAAAGTTCTATTGGTTATCCAAGGCAATAAATTTTATAAGATATTTGACACTTATCCTGATGAAAATTTAGCGAAGGAGAGAGATTTAATCAAATCATTTTTAGATTGCCTCGGTTTGCGATTGATCCTTTATAAGTATTTTACTTCAACTGGCAAAAGAACCAATAACAAGGAAGACTTCAAGCAATTTATCCAAGGGGATCTGCCGGAGCGTCCCCAAATTTCCAAACTGCAAGAAAAGTACTTCGGTTATTCTTCCATGGATAAATATATTGTTGATGACTTTGTTATCTATGCAGAGAAACAAGTTTAATTATCTGTTTCAGACTCTTCCTCCGTTGTAGAAGAATCCTCCGGCAGTTGATTGACTAATACTTTATCAATGCGGATACCGTCCATATCCACCACTTCTACTCGGAGAGTATCGGAAACAAAATAATCACCGGATTGAGGAATTTTGCCCAAGCTTTCGATCACAAAGCCGCCGAGGGTATGGTAGTGGCCTTCCTCTTCGTTGGAGAGGGTTTCGATATCAAAAATTTCCTTAAATTCATCAATGGGCAGTAAGCCATCGAGCAGGTAGGAACCGTCTTCCCGTTGAATGATTTGGGGCTCTTGAATTTCGTCGTCATTTGGGATACTTCCCACGATCGCCTCGATGAGATCGTTGAGGGTGACTAGGCCTTCAATACCACCATATTCGTCCGTAATTAGGGCCAAGTGGGTACCGGAAGCCCGAAACATTTCCAACACATGGAGAGAGCGGGTATTTTCCGCCACAAATAGGGGTGGCTGAACAATTTCCTCCAGGTTGATTTTTTGTCCTGACCACTGGCTATTGAGAATATCCTTGACCCGGACAAAACCTAGGCACTCGTCCAGACTATCCCTACCCACGGGAAAACGGGAATAGGGTGTGTCCAGAATTTCCTGTTGGTTTTCTTCCCAGTCCGACTCCACATCCAACCAGGCGATCGCCGTGCGGGGAGTCATCAAAGTTTTAACGGGGCGGTCCCCCAAGCGAAAAACCCGTTCCACCATTTCCTGTTCTGCCTCATCAATCATGCCGGCCTGGGCCCCCTGCTCGATCATGACCCGGATTTCTTCTTCGGTAATCGGGCTAGCTTCCTTACTGGTAATACCAAATAGCCTTAGCACTGCATCGGTGGAGACCCCCAAAAGATAAACTAGGGGCGCTGTCAACTGGGCTACTAAATGCATCGCCGGGGCCACCCCACAGGCAATGTGTTCCGGATGGCTGAGGGCAATGCGCTTGGGCACCAACTCCCCCACCACCAGGGATAAATAGGTAATGAACCCCACCAACAGGGAAATGCTCAGGGGGCCGGCATAGGGGGCTAAGAGGGGAATATCGTCCAAAAACTCCGCCAGACGCAGGGCCACCGTTGCTCCCCCCACTGCACCAGTCAAAATGCCAATTAGAGTAATGCCAATCTGCACCGCCGACAAAAAATTATTGGGGGCTGTGGCCAGCTTCAGTGCCAGCTTTGCTTTGCGATTACCCCGCTTTGCCAACTGTTCCAAACGAACTTTACGAGCTGAGACTATGGCAATTTCCGAGCCAGAAAAAACTCCATTTAACACCACCAAAACGAAGATGAGAAAAAGTTCCAGCTCAACAGAAGAGGAAAACATTCAATTTTTAGGGATAGAAATCCGGTAGGCCGGGGATAAATTTAGTGGGGAGTGGCTGACGACAAACATCAATCATAGAAGAAAACATCCCGACTGTCTGTGCTCCTGAGTCAGTTTGTGCCCGAGGGAGGGCTCGGAATCCTTGACCCCATTGGGAAAGCCCTGGTGCCATGGCCATCTGCGGCGATTGAGCTGGGCCCCTGAAAATTTACGACCCTAAAAATCCTGGCCCCAAAAAATAGGTTAGAATGATAAACGCGAAATTTTTCCCAGTCTATTTTTATTTAGTATGATTAAACTCCGTCTAAAACGCTTTGGTAAGAAACGTGAAGTTAGCTATCGGATCGTTGCCATGCACAGCACCACCCGCCGGGATGGTCGCCCCTTGGAAGAATTAGGCTTCTATAATCCCCGCACCGATGAAACTCGCCTTGATGTGCCGGCGATCGTCAAAAGATTAAAAGAAGGTGCCCAACCCACCGACACCGTCCGCTCCATTTTGACCAAAGCCCAGGTTTTTGAACAGCTAAAAGCTTAGTGCCGGTTTTTTCCGTGGTGTTTACCAACGTCTGCCCCCTGTGACTACCCTAAACTACGTTGAATTGGTCAAGTTTCTTGTCCGTCCCTTTTTGGAAAAGCCCGATGATCTGAAGGTGGACTGTGAGGTGTTTCGACAAAATAGCCGGGTTTGGATTCGGTTAGCCCTAGGGGACGAAGACCGGGAAAGGCTCCTTAGCCGGGGAGGGAGGAGTTTGCAAACCATTCGCACCTTACTTACCACCGCCGCTGACCAGATGGAACAGTCAGCCTTCCTAGAGATATACCTCACCGATTCCGTTGGGAAATCGACCCCCCTACGCCGCCGTCGCTCCTCTGCTGGCCCTGCCCCTGTCCGTCGTTCCCGCAGTCGGGGAGAGTCCGTTAATCGCTACTAGGGGCAACGGTTTTCTCAGACAACATAACTTGGAAAGTTCTCTAATTTATCCCTGGGTAATGGGGTAGTAATATCTTTTTGTAATATTTCTTCATATTGTGATCCAACGATGTCGACCCATTTACGCTTCCCCTTGAGAGGCAAAGAAATGGGTCGTTGTTTTTGTATCTATATTGTCTATTTTAAAAAATCATCTTGCGTATGATTGGGGGGTTTGTAAATTCTGAAATAGAGATTTAGTCCATGACTGGAAACGCCGCCCGCACCCAATCAGTTCACCAAATCATCAATCGACCTCTATCTTCTGGCAAGAAGTTATCCCGCCTTGAAGATATGTGGGCTGAGAACGTTTTTAATTTGAGCAAAATGCAGGCCAGTCTTCCTAAAGGCGTTTTCAAATCAATTAAAAATACTATTACCACTGGCGAAAAATTGGACCCTTCCGTTGCTGATGCAGTGGCCACTGCTATGCGGGACTGGGCCATGGGGAAAGGGGCAATGTACTATGCCCACGTTTTCTATCCTATGACCAACCTCTCGGCGGAAAAGCACGATGGCTTTATTTCTGTACAGGGGGATGGCAATGTCATTTCAGAGTTTTCCGGCAAAGTTCTAGTACAAGGGGAACCGGACGGCTCTTCTTTTCCCAACGGTGGTATTCGGGATACCTTTGAGGCTAGGGGCTACACAGGATGGGACGTAACCAGTCCTGCCTACATTATGGAAACGGATAATGGTTCCACCCTATGTATTCCGACGGTGTTTGTTTCCTGGACAGGGGAAGCGTTGGATAAAAAAGTGCCCCTATTGCGGTCCATTGCGGCCATGGATAAGGCGGCCCGCAAGGTGCTCAGTTTGTTGGGTAACGAAGACATTGCCCACGTTAATTCTAGTTGTGGGGCGGAGCAGGAATATTTTTTGGTGGATGCCAATTTTGCTAGCCAACGGCCGGACCTACTCCTCGCCGGACGGACTTTGTTTGGCAAGCTCCCGGCTAAGGGTCAGGAATTCGATGACCATTATTTTGGCGCCATTCCTGAACGGGTGCAGGTGTTCATGCAGGACGTGGAGGAGACCCTTTATAAGTTAGGTATTCCAGCTAAAACTCGCCATAATGAAGTGGCTCCCGGCCAGTTCGAAATTGCGCCCTTTTTTGAAGCGGCTAACGTGGCCAGTGACCACCAACAATTGTTAATGACGGTACTGAAAAATACGGCCAAAAAACATGGCTTTGTCTGTCTACTCCATGAAAAGCCTTTTGCGGGCATCAACGGTTCCGGTAAGCACGTTAACTGGTCAGTGGGTAACTCCACCCAGGGTAATTTGCTTGATCCCGGCGATTCTCCCCACGATAATGCCCAATTCCTCGTTTTTTGCGGTGCAGTGATTCGGGGGGTGCACAAATACGGCCCTCTGATGCGGGCGGCGATCGCCACGGCTAGTAATGACCACCGTTTGGGGGCCAACGAAGCTCCCCCGGCCATTATGTCCGTTTATCTGGGCACCCAATTAGAAGAGGTGTTTGAACAGATCAAAACCGGCAGTGTGAAGGATTCCAAGAAAAAAGGTGTGATGGATCTGGGCGTTGATGTACTTCCAGATTTAACCAAGGACGCTGGCGATCGAAACCGTACTTCTCCCTTTGCCTTCACTGGTAACCGTTTTGAATTCCGAGCAGTGGGCTCCAGTCAGTCGGTTTCTGGCCCGCTAATTGTGCTGAACACCATGCTGGCTGACTCCCTTAACTGGATTGGCGATCGCCTGGAGGCGGAGTTGGCCAAGGGATTGGACTTGGACACTGCCATTTTGACGGTGCTGAAGGAAATTATGGAAAACCACGGCCAGGTAATTTTTGGTGGCAATGGCTATTCCGAAGAATGGCATAAAATGGCAGTGGAAGAACGGGGTTTGGCCAACTTGCGTACTACCGCCGATGCGTTGCCGGTGCTGAAGGAGAAGTATATTGAAGACTTATTTGAAAAAACTGGTGTATTGACTCCTGTGGAATTGGAAAGCCGCTTTGAAGTCTACGCTGAGCAGTACATTCTCTCTATTGAAGTGGAAGCCAAACTGGTGATTAGCATGGCCAAAACGGTCATTTACCCAGCGGCAGTGGAATACCTGTCCAAACTTTCCTCCACCATTGCCAGCCTCAGCGGTTTAGGCATTGATTTTGAAAAGGAAAGTGCTAAAAAGATCGCTGATTTGACCAACCAAATGGTCGGTGCTGTCGCCAAACTAAGTGAAGCTATGGCTAAACACGACTTTGCCAACACCGAAGAGAAGTTGCAGTATTGCGCCCAAACTCTCCGTCCCCTGATGGATGAAGTACGGACTTTTGCCGATGCCCTGGAAGGGGAAATTGCCGATAGTTTCTGGCCCCTGCCTACCTACCAGGAAATGTTGTTTATCAAATAGTGCATATCACCCCAGGGGGATGGGTAAAACCATCTCCCAATGCTGGGGTAAACCAGCTTAAAGTCCCCTCAAGCTTTTGGAAGTTTGGGGGGATTAATGATCGGGAAATTGCTGATTTTTTAGATATACCTTTAAAATTGGTCAATAGATTTGATTAAAACCCATGAAAAACCAACTTTACGAAACGGATTTTGTGCGGTGGACAGAAGAACAGGCACAATATATTCAACAAAATGACTTGGAATCCATTGACTGGCAAAATATTCAGGAGGAAATAAGTGCCTTGGGTCGCGGTGAAAAACATGAGCTAGAAAATCGTCTTGAAGTTCTCCTGGAGCATCTGTTAAAAAGAGGCTATATCAATAGCGCTTATGATAATCGCGGCTGGGAAATTACTATTAAAGAACAACGAAAGCAAATTCGACGATTATTACGAGATTCCCCTAGTTTAAAAAATTACGGCGAGGCCCTAATTCCAGAAATCTGGCAAGAGGCACGCTCTGATATCCAAGACATTTATCCGACTACTCCACTGCCCACAATCAATCCATTTGGTGAAAGCTTGGATCAATTATTAACGGTTACTTTTTGGCAATAAAAAAGACCTCCAACTCAGAATCGAGGGGAGATCTTGCTAGTTTTTACGGAGTTCGATGGTTTACTTCTGTATTTTTCTAGAAGTAAATGGTGCCACCCCAACGTTCATCCAATTTGGGAGCAATGAGGGTGTAACCAGCCACATCAAAGATGTCGTCTTCGGTGTAGTTTCTCATTTCTGGGTAGATGTCGGGACGGGAAATATTGGGATGTAATTCCGAATAGTCATCTTCACCGTCATAACTCTTGGGATTCTTGAGAAATTCCACCAAGGCCAGGACGTTGTCCCGACGGGGCTCGGCACCAGCCAAGTCTGCCAAGCCTAAACTAACGTTATTATTAGTTTTGGTTTTACCCTGGAGGTGACATTGGGTGCAGGTGTCCACAAAAATCTTTTGGCCGTTGGTGAACTGGCGGGCGGTTAAGGTTGTGGTGCCACCGGCCTCATCGAGGGTAATGGTGCGGGTGCTTTCGGTCAACTCCACCGCATTGGCACGGCCGGCCATGGTGTTAAAGAAAAATAGGACAGAGGCGATCGCCACCAGAAAAAAGCGTTTCACAAAGGTTCTCCTCAAACTGTTGGTATAAGGGGTGAGAAAGGGAATCGGTCAATTCTCAATCTTTTTAAAAATAGGGTTTTAATCAAGTATGCCAAGAAAATCGAGGGTTTTTGCTCGGTCAGTATGGGAACAGGGGCCATAGCAACCAGCCGACAATGTCAGGAGAGGTCCCCTAACTCAGAAGAAGATTTCTGGCGGTGTAGAATTTGCGTAATCACCGCTTTAGCGTCCTCTAGGGCAAGGTTAGTATCCTGGTTTTTGTAGGCTATGCCGAGTTGGTCGCACAGGTCGAAAACCGACTGCACAGTCAGATCGTACTCTGTGGCAATGGACTGAATCGACAGATCCGCAAACCCCATAAAATTTAATTGCTATGGTTTACCGAAAGATTGAGCGGTATAACTATCATGCCATTCTCGGTTCCCTTTGCCACAGCCTGCCGCCGGGGATCTAACCGAGATATGCTGTGCCCTATGCCATTGCTGGAAAAGATCCCGCCGCATTTGGGGGCTTTGAGCCGTTGAAAGCTCTGAATTTGGTTAAAATCGTCACCCCAGGGTAGGGATGTGTTGATTAAGATATATTAAGCCCAACTTCCCATCACCCCTAATCAACCTTGTCCACTGCCTATCTGTTGGTTGCCCACGGTAGCCGTGATCCCCGTCCCCAGATCGCCCTCGATCGCCTGACTTACCTAGCGGGTCAATTTTTACCCAGACCCCGCCCCCTGGAAAGTAAGAAAGGGTTAGCTAAGCGCAATGGGGCGGAAACTTGGCGGCCGTATTATTCCGGAGGATTATTAACGGAGGTAAATCAGGGGAAGCAACTGGAACCGCCGGTGTTTAGTGCCAGCTTAGAGGCCCAGGCGTTACCTCTCCATCAACAGTTGGTAAACTTAGCCGAAAACCTGATTCCCCAGGGAGTCAAACGGATTGTCATTCTGCCCCTGTTCCTACTTATGGGGGTACATACCTGTGAAGACTTGCCCCAGGCCATTGCCCAGGCCAAAGCGGAGTTGGGTAATAGCATCTCCATTCACTGTTTGCCCATTTTGGGGGTTTATCCCTGGCTGCCAGCTTTACTAGAAAAGTCTTTCCTGCAGTACCAAAACCAACCCCAGGCGGAGAGAATCCTCTTGGCCCACGGTAGTAAACGGGCCGGTGGTAATTTGGCGATCACCACGGTGGCGGAAAAATTAGGGGCTAGGGCGGCCTACTGGAAAGGGGGCATTAGTTTGGACACCGTCTTGGGGGAAATTAAGACACCGGGGGAAGTGGTGATTTTGCCTTACTTTCTATTTGCCGGAGGATTGACAGACCTGATCAGACAAGAGCGGGAACAACTCCAATTGGTCCATGGCCAGCTCCGCCTGCAATTGGGGGAACCCCTAGGGCCCCAACCATTACTGGCCCAGTTAATTGCCACGGAACTACAGCGTTTTAACTAGAAGGCAATAACTCCTTTAAATCCGTAGCCCAGTCCTGGGCCGTCAGGGCGATGCTTCGTCCTTCCCCTTGGTGGCACAGTTGAATTTGTAAATACTGACTTGGTAGTTGGGGTAATCTTTCCGGCCACTCGACTGCGGTAATGCCCAAGGGAAAATCTTCCCCTTGCCAATATTGTTCCGGGTATAAATACTCGACTTCAAGGGTATTAAGTCTATACAAATCCAGATGGTAAAGGGGCATCTTACCTTCCCGATACTCATTAACAATGGTGAAAGTGGGACTGACAATTTCCCCCGTAATGCCCAACCCCCGGCCAAGGCCCTGGACTAAGCTAGTTTTCCCCGCTCCCAAATCCCCCTGCAACAAAATAATGGTGCCCAGCGGTAACTGTTGGGCCAATTTTTGTCCCCATTGATCGGTAGCATTTAGGTCAGGGAGAAAAAATTCCATGGAGTTTTCATTCATCGGCAAATGGGAAACGTTTTAAAAATATTTGGACGAGTTTTATGGGGATGGGGCCGCCTTGCAAATGCTGACCCCTAGTCCTACCAAAATTTGTTAAGCTTTGTATCTAATTAGAGCCAATCTGTAACATTTTTTGACAGACCCAGTCCAGGCGTTCATCCTTTCCCTACTCCGCCATTATGCCCAACCTAGAGCCCGCCGTTGTTGTCCCTACCTCCGAGGCGATCACCGTTGACCTAACCAAACTAGAGGAAAAGTTAGCTCCGGCGGATAGTTTTTTGGATCGTCACTTGGGCCCCGGAGAGACGGAACAGCGGCAAATGCTCCAGACACTGGGTTTTGATACTTTGGGGGATTTGATTGACCAAGCGGTGCCTCCGGCCATTCGCTTTCCCCGGTCTTTGAAACTACCAGCTTCCCAAAGTGAGTATGGGGCGATCGCTCAACTGAAATCCATTGCCTCCAAAAATCAAGTTTTTCGCTCCTATATTGGCATGGGGTACTACGACACCATCACCCCGCCGGTTATCCAACGGAACATTTTAGAAAACCCCGGTTGGTACACGGCCTATACCCCCTACCAAGCAGAAATTGCCCAGGGTCGGTTGGAAGCGCTGTTGAATTTTCAAACCATGGTGATGGATTTAACCGGGCTGGAAATTGCCAATGCTTCTTTGTTAGATGAGGGGACCGCCGCCGCCGAAGCCATGGCCCTGAGTTATGGGGTCAGCAAAAGTAAAGCCGATGCTTTTTTCGTTGCCCAGGATTGTCATCCCCAAACCATTGAGGTGATTAAAACCCGGGCCAATCCCCTCGGCATTGAAGTAATTGTGGGCGACCATCATACTTTTTCCTTTTCTACGCCCATTTTTGGTGCTTTACTCCAATACCCTGCCACCGATGGTGCTGTCTATGACTACCGTAGTTTCATTAACCAGGCCCATCAACACCAAGCTTTGGTTACCCTGGCTGCCGACCCCCTCAGTTTGACTTTGTTGACTCCCCCTGGTGAATTGGGGGCTGACATTGCGGTGGGTAGTACCCAGAGGTTTGGCATTCCCTTGGGTTACGGTGGGCCCCACGCCGCCTACTTTGCTACTAAAGCGGAATATCAGCGGAAAATGCCGGGGCGCATTGTGGGGGTTTCCAAGGATACCCATGGTAATCCCGCTCTCCGTTTAGCGCTGCAAACCAGGGAACAACACATCCGTCGGGACAAGGCCACTAGTAATATCTGTACTGCCCAGGTTCTCTTGGCAGTGATGGCTTCTATGTATGGGGTGTACCACGGTTCCACGGGGCTAAAAAATATTGCCCTGAGAATTCACCAGTTGACGGTCCTATTGGCGATCGGCTTAAAGCGGTTAAATTACAGTCTCAATAATGATTACTTTTTCGATACCCTGCGGGTGGGGGTAGGGGAACAGAGTGCTCCAGCCATTGTCAAAGCGGCGGAAGGGCGGGGGATTAATTTGCGGTCCCTGGCCCCGGGGGAAGTGGGCATTAGTTTGGACGAAACAGTGATGGTGCAGGATCTGCTCGACCTGTGGCAAGTTTTTGCTGGTAAGGATAATTTACCCTTTACACCGGAGGAACTTTGGTCGGAAGTTAAAACGAGCTTTCCCGCCGATTTAACCCGTCAGAGTCCATACCTACAGGATGCAGTTTTTAATCAGTACCATTCCGAAACCGAGTTACTGCGTTATTTGCATCAATTAGAAAGCAAAGATTTAGCCCTAAACACTTCCATGATTCCGTTGGGTTCCTGCACGATGAAACTCAACGCCACAGCGGAAATGATGCCGGTTACTTGGCCTGAATTTGGCAAAATTCACCCCTTTGCCCCCGCTGGTCAAACGGAAGGTTATCAGATTTTATTTGCCCAATTGGAAGCCTGGTTGGGGGAAATCACCGGTTTTGATGCCATTTCTTTGCAACCTAATGCTGGTTCCCAAGGAGAATATGCGGGTTTGCAGGTGATCCGTCAATATCACCTCAGTCGGAGTGAGGAACAACGCAATATTTGTTTAATCCCTGAATCGGCCCACGGCACCAATCCAGCCAGTGCGGTGATGTGTGGCATGCAGGTGGTCCCGGTTAAGTGCGACGGGGAAGGCAACATCGATGTGGAAGATTTGACCGGTAAAGCAGAAAAGTATGGCGATCGCCTGGCGGCGTTAATGGTGACCTATCCTTCTACCCATGGGGTATTTGAAGCCACCATCGGGGCTATTTGCGACATTGTGCATCGTTTTGGCGGCCAAGTTTATATGGACGGGGCCAATATGAATGCCCAGGTGGGATTGTGTCGTCCGGCTGACTTTGGAGCGGATGTGTGCCATCTCAATTTACACAAGACTTTTTGTATTCCCCACGGCGGTGGCGGCCCCGGTATGGGCCCCATTGGAGTTAAATCCCATTTGCAAGCATTTTTACCCCGGACTAGTTTAAATTGGTCTGCTGAACCCCAGGCAGAAGACCAGTCCATTGGCATGATTTCCGCTGCTCCCTACGGCAGTGCCAGCATTTTGGTCATTTCCTGGATGTACATTGCCATGATGGGCCCCCAGGGTTTAACCAAGGCGACGGAGGTGGCTATTCTCAGTGCCAATTACATGGCAAAGCGGTTGGAAAATTATTACCCCATCTTATTCAAGGGCAATAATGGGTTAGTGGCCCATGAATGCATTCTCGATTTGCGCCCCCTGAAAAAACAAGCGGCGATCGAAGTGGAAGATGTGGCCAAACGCCTCATGGATTTTGGTTTCCATGCCCCCACGGTGTCCTGGCCGGTGCTGGGTACCATGATGGTGGAGCCGACGGAGAGTGAATCCCTAGGGGAGTTAGACCGTTTTTGTGATGCCATGATTGCCATTTACCAAGAAGCTCAGGCGATCGCCCATGGAGAAATTGATCCCGCTGATAACCCGTTGAAAAATGCTCCCCACACGGCCCAATCCCTTATCTGTGGTGAGTGGAACCATCCCTACAGCCGGGAAGAAGCCGCCTATCCTGCTCCTTGGACTAAGCAGTTTAAATTTTGGCCCGCCGTTGGCCGCATTAATAATACTTACGGCGATCGCCATTTAGTTTGCTCCTGTGAGGGTATGGAGGCTTATAAGGAGGGATAGCCCAGGTAGCTTTATCCTAGAGAGATCGTCACTTGTGAAGGATTAATGAGGCGATCTCTAAAATGCTAGACTGAGAAATTGTAGTAAGAAATTCTGATTTTGAGTATGACGAAGAAAGAGGCTCTTACCTTCGCTCAAGGCTTGGGGTGGACAAAGGCTGATGCGGAAAGGGCTTATCAAGCTTTAAATGTTAACTTCTCCGACCTTGAATCCACCCTCGATTATTACAAACATGAGTACGGTATTGAGGATGTAACAGACCGAGATATAGCTGTTCTTTCGCTCGTACTAGCAGATTTTGCAGGTGAGGTTTTGCTGGATAGGCAAAGGAAACAAGCTGCACAACAAGGTGAAGTAACAAAAAAGAAAAATAAAATCAAAGAAATCGAACAGAATCATGCCCAAGAAATTGCTGATTTTAAAAAAAGCTTCCACGAGCAACACAGTGCATTAATGGAGCTTTTGATAAAGGTTTATAGCACGGCGAAAAGATTCGGTCTAAAACCGGAACCGTGGATTGAAGCTATGATTGATGCTTATGAGGAGGCAAAAATTGGAACTGATAACTCGCAAACAGTTGCTTGAACTTGGATTGACAAGTTATCAAGCTCAGCGGATAACTAAAGAACTTAAGCCGATTTCAAAAACAAAAAGAGGTAAAAATTACAATATTCAAGAGGTAATTTTATCGATTAATACCTTACTTGAAAATAAGAGGATTCAGAAAAGAACAAGAACAAGTTTGAAAAAAGTAATAGATATATTGATCCCCACTCTTGACAATATCATACCTATTAGTTTTACTCAGGAAAACACATCTGAATTACAACAACTAGCACAGCAAGCATTAACTACAACCTTAGAAGTAAGTCGTAAGCTAGCTAAGTTAGAAAGGCGTTCATTAGAAATTAAAGGACGATATGAATGAAGATTTAGATAATGACTTCCAAAAATTGTATGAAAAATACAAGCTAGCTCGCCGAAAATTTTGCCATGATCTAGAAAAGCTTCAGCGAAGGGAGGAAAATATAAGGGGTTATTATACTCCTCGAAATGTATTTAATCGTTGGCGAGACTCAATAGAAGGAAAAAAATGGAAACAAAATCAATATGAAAAACAGCAAGGAAAATGTGCTTGCTTTGGTTGTGCTTTTGTCGCTCAAAGCCCGGAATATCTTGAAATAGATCACATAAAACCTATTGCAACTCATCCCGAATTATCTGTTAATATAAAAAACTTAAGATTGCTTTGTCCTCCCTGCAATAGAAGAAAAGGAAGGAGATAGATTATTAAACTACTATTTTATTTTTTGTGAAACCTTTACATTACCTTGGAGGCGGAATTACTATTGAAGAGGTTTTGGATGATTTCCCTGATCTCACTCCAGAAGATATCCAGGCTTGTTTTGCCTTTGCTGCTGATCGTTATCGTCGCCTCATGGTTGTTCCTGATGAAATTGCTGTTTGATGAAAATTTCTCGCACAATTCTGATTCGGTATTGATCCTAAATTAATTGTTGGAGCCGCAGCTAATTAGAAGCTAATCTGTACTCGAATGAAGATAAAAACCTATTGTGAAAAATGCTGTTTCACCACATCCCAGGGGGAACAGTCCCAATAATCGATGTGGGAAATGACTAACCCAGCTTCATTTAGGGTTAATTCACTGCGGCCGCTGATGGCAATTCTTGGTTTCCAGGGCAGGGGAGAAGTCCAATTCAAGGTCCAACGGGTGGCAATTTCTTGGTCTACCTGGGCGATGTCGTGGAGTTGTAGGTCGATCGCCTGAAACCAACGACCCAGGAATTGGATCATCTTTTCGTATCGAGCCAAACCCTGAAATTGGCTTAAAGGATCTTGAAAATAAACGTTTGGGTCATAGATGCTAAAGGTTTGGTGCCAGGGAAAATTGGCGTAGTCCTGTTGCAGAATGGTCAGAATGCGAT
Source organism: Synechocystis sp. CACIAM 05 (assembly GCF_010222815.1). Classification (GTDB taxonomy): domain Bacteria; phylum Cyanobacteriota; class Cyanobacteriia; order Cyanobacteriales; family Microcystaceae; genus Synechocystis. Next base: position 2,050,619 of record NZ_CP019225.1, read on the forward strand.
CATCGGAGGTCATTTTGGGGCTTTCCATTGTCGGCGGTAACATTGACTGGTTTAATTTTGTTAAGTTTATTTGACATTTAGGAGGAAAAGGTTTTGTCTAAGCAATCGATCGCCAATTTAACGGAGGCAGACCTCGCAGGGAAACGGGTTTTTGTCCGGGTAGATTTTAATGTGCCCCTAGATAACGGCAGCATCACCGACGACACCAGGATTCGGGCAGCCTTACCCACCATCAAAGACCTGTTGAGCAAAGGCGCCAAAGTTATTTTGGGCAGTCATTTTGGCCGTCCCAAGGGCAAAGTAGTGGACAGCATGCGCCTCACACCTGTTGGCGATCGCCTAGCGGAATTATTGGGCCAGCCGGTGGTTAAATGCGACGATTGCATTGGTGCTGAAGTTACAGCCAAAATTGCTAGCCTACCCAATGGTGGTGTGGCCCTGTTGGAAAATCTCCGTTTCCATGCCGGGGAAGAAGGTAACGATGCCGAATTTGCCAAAGCTTTAGCGGCCAACGCCGACCTCTACGTTAACGATGCCTTTGGTACTGCCCACCGGGCCCACGCTTCCACCGAAGGGGTCACCCATTTCCTCAGTCCCAACGTTGCTGGTTACCTAATCGAAAAGGAATTACAGTTCCTCCAAGGAGCCATCGAAGCCCCCAAACGTCCCCTCGTGGCGATCGTGGGAGGTTCCAAAGTGTCCAGTAAAATCGGTGTGATCGAAACCCTATTGGACAAGTGCGATAAGTTGATCATCGGCGGCGGCATGATTTTCACCTTCTACAAAGCCCAAGGTTTAAACACCGGCAAATCCCTGGTGGAAGAAGACAAATTGGACTTGGCCAAATCCCTCATGGCTAAAGCCAAAGAAAAAGGCGTGGAATTTCTCCTGCCCACGGACGTAGTAGTGGCCGACAACTTTGCCCCCGATGCCAATGCCCAAACCGTTGGTGTCGATGCCATTCCCGATGGTTGGATGGGTCTAGACATTGGTCCCGACTCCGTCAAAACCTTCCAGGATGCCCTCGCTGGTTGTGGCACTGTGATCTGGAACGGCCCCATGGGGGTATTTGAATTTGACAAATTTGCCGTTGGTACCGAGGCGATCGCCCGCAGCTTGGCTGAATTGACCGCCAGTGGCACCGTCACCATCATCGGTGGCGGAGATTCTGTCGCCGCAGTGGAAAAAGTGGGAGTGGCCGAAAAAATGAGCCATATTTCCACCGGTGGGGGCGCTAGCCTGGAATTGCTAGAAGGTAAAGTTCTGCCCGGCATTGCCGCTTTAGATGATCGCTAAAATCTCCCTAAACAATTCGGGAAAAAGATTTTTCTTGCCAGTATCAAAGTTGGATTACAGAAAAAACTTTTCCCTGGATAGATAGGTTTTGTTCACTTTAGAGCACTGAAAAACTCCTCAGAAATTAATTGGGAAGATGGATGCAAATCTGTCCTCCCATTTTTTATGAGTCATTATATCGCCCCAAGAAAAGTGCATCAATAACATTTTTGGACAAGGGAGAATGCTATAGCTAGAAGTAGTTTATTGCGCTAATTTTCCCCGAAAACTAACCTATGCGACTAGAACAGTTACAGGCTTTTTTAAAAGTTGCAGAGCTAGGCAGTTTTCAACAGGCGGCATTACAGTCGGAAGTCACCCAATCCACCATTAGTAGGCAAATTCAAGGTTTGGAATCTGCCCTCAAGTGCCAATTATTTCATCGGGGAGCCCAGGCTAAATTAACGGTGGCAGGGGAATTATTTCTGCGGCGGGCAAGGAAAATTTGTCAAGAATGGGATGTAGCTAGCGAAGAAATTAGTAGTCTTTTTCAAGGCAAACAAACGGAATTATGTGTGGCAGCAATTCACTCAGTTTGTGTCTCTTCCTTGCCTAGTTTATTGCCCAAATTTTGCCTGGGCCATCCCCAAATTCAACTACGGGTGACGGCCCTGGGGAGTGACCGGGCTTTGAAGGTTTTACAGGATGGTTTGGTGGATGTGGCCATTATTATGAGCCATCGCAATTTAACTAATACCAAAGAGTTGGCCATTAAACCCCTCTATGAGGAGCAAATTTGTATTTTGATGGCGAGCGATCATCCTCTGACAACAAAAAAATTTATCACCTGGGAAAATTTAGGCCCCTATCCCCAGGTTATTTTTAAAGATGGTTACCGGATGCGACGACTGGTAGAAGATGAATTTAGTCGCCGGGAAATCCCCCTCAACGTTAGTTTGGAACTAAATATTCCTGAAGCTTTTTATGGGGTGGTACAGGGGAGCGAAATGATTGCCTTGATGCCCCAATCCTTGGTTACACCGGTGATTGATAATCCCAACTTTTCCGTGCGCTATTTATTTTGCCCAGAGTCCGGCGATCGCCAGGATTTTCGACGGCAAGTATCGGTGGTGACCACGGTGGATCGTTTGCAAATACCCCCCGTGGCCGAATTTTTCAATTTAGTAGTAGACCATTACCGCTGTGGAGCCTTGACAGTAAAATGACGGGTTTAAAACCTAACCCCTAACCTAGTTCAGCCAACAAGGTTTGTTTCGCCGTGGCCAGGGCTTCTGGCAACTTACTGGCATCCCGTCCACCGGCCTGGGCCAGATTAGGATGACCGCCACCGCCACCGCCACAAATTTTGGCAATGGCACCAATGAATTGACCAGCTTTAAGCTGTTTGGTTTTAAGCAATTGGGGACTAAAGGCCGCCACTAGACTGACTTTGCCCTCTTCTGGAATGGAAGCAAGCACCACTGCACTTTCCCCCAATTTTTGTTGTAACCGTTCCGCCGCAGTTTTGAGAGATTCCCCGTCCACAGTACCCAGATCCGCCACCAGAATTTTAAACTCACCCACAGTTTGGGCTTGGGTTAATAACTGTTCCGATTTTTGTAGAGCCAACTCTTGTTTGAGGGCTTCCAACTGCTTTTGGCTGGCTTTTAATTCCTGTTGCATTTGGTGGACCCGGTCGGGGATTTCCTCCGGTTTAGCTTTTAGGCGATCGCCGAGCTCTTTGACCACCGCTTCCCGCACATTGAGGTAATCCAACACCGACGGCCCTGCCACGGCTTCAATGCGCCTGACTCCGGCGGCAATGCCCGTTTCTGCGACGATTTTGAATAAACCAATTTCCGCCGTATTGGCCACATGGGTGCCGCCACAGAGTTCCAAAGAAACCCCAGGCACGTCAATTACCCGCACTTCAGTCCCGTACTTCTCCCCAAACATGGCGATCGCCCCTTTGGCCTTCGCATCGGCGATCGGCATTACTGCCACCTCAGTTTGATGGGCTTCGGCAATCCATTGATTGATCAAGTCCTCAATTTGTTGTAGCTCCTCCATGGTCACCGCCCGGGGAGAGTTGAAGTCGAACCGTAAACGGTTGAAATCCACCAGGGAACCAGCTTGGGAAATGCCTTCGTCCACCACTCTTTTTAAAGCCGATTGCAGTAAATGGGTGGCGGTATGGTTGGCCTGGGCCCGACGGCGGCAAGCCCGGTCAATAGTAGCGGTAATAGTGGTGCCAATTTGCACTGTACCCCGTTCTACCCGACCAAAGTGGATAAAAATGCCCGACTCCCGCTTCACATCTTCAATGCGAATGAGCAAATTGTCGCCGTTGAGAAAACCTTTATCCCCAATTTGACCGCCGGATTCGCCGTAAAAAGGAGTTTGATCCAGAACTATTTGCACCGTTTGCCCCACTTCCGCCTGCTCTACCAATTCCCCCCCAATTAAAACTGCCTTAACCACCGCTGCACTTTGTAAATCGGTGTAACCCAAAAATTCCGTCGGATGGACATGGTTAGCCAATTTATCTAAACTTTCCTGCACAGTTAAATCAATGGTTTCGTGGGCCGCTTTGGAACGTTCTTGCTGTTCCTGCATAGCTTTTTCAAACCCTTCCACGTCCACAGTAATGCCCTGTTCTTCGGCAATTTCTTGGGTCAATTCCAACGGAAAACCAAAGGTATCGTATAAAGTAAACGCATCTACCCCAGCAATTTCCGTCACTCCGTCGGCCATTAAATCCGCCAGCAACTTTTCTCCCCGTTCCAAGGTTTTTAAAAAGGCCGCTTCTTCCCGCTGTAACTCCTGCTCAATCAAGCTTTGCCGTTCTAACACGTTAGGGTAAACTGGCTGGGCAAGTTCAACAGCGGTGACAGCTACTTTAGTGGTGAATTCACCGTTAATGCCCAGTAAGCGACCATGGCGCACGACTCGACGGATCAACCGCCGTAACACATAGCCCCGGCCTAAATTGGAAGCACTAATACCGTCGGCAATCATGTGGACAACGGAGCGGACATGGTCCCCAATTACTTTCAGGGAAACTTTGGTTTTTTCATCGGCTTGGGCGTAATCAATACCTGCTATATTCGCCGCTGTTTGAATAATGGGAAAAATTAAATCTGTTTCGTAATTGTTAGGCACTTTTTGTAAAATTTGGGCCATCCTTTCCAAGCCCATGCCGGTGTCAATATTTTTCTTCTCCAGGGGCGTTAAATTGCCGGCATTATCCCGGTTGTACTGCATGAATACCAAGTTATAAAACTCGATAAACCGACTATCATCTTCCAAATCTAATTTCTCATCCCCTAATTCCGGGTGGAAATCGTAGTAAATTTCTGAGCAAGGGCCACAGGGGCCAGTGGGGCCAGAAACCCAAAAGTTATCGTCCGCTCCCATCCGTTGAATGCGGTGGGCAGGAATACCAATTTCATCGCGCCAAATGGCAAAGGCTTCGTCATCTTCTTCAAACACACTTACCACTAACCGTTCCGCTGGTAATTGAAATACTTCAGTGGATAATTCCCAGGCCCAGGCGATCGCCTGAGATTTGAAATAATCCCCAAAGCTAAAGTTGCCCAACATTTCAAAGAAAGTATGGTGGCGGGCGGTGCGGCCGACGTTTTCAATGTCGTTGGTGCGGATACATTTTTGGGAAGTGGTGGCCCGGGGAAACTCCGCTGGCTTTTGTCCTAAAAAAATTGGTTTGAACGGCAACATCCCCGCAATGGTTAACAGTACGGTGGGGTCCTCCGGCACTAGGGACGCACTGGGCAAAATTTGATGCTGGCGATCGGCAAAGAATCGCAAAAATTGCTCACGAATAGCGGGGCCGCTGAGGACGGGCGGGGTGATGGTCATGGTCTAGTTGAAGATTTTGCGGATGAAATTTTGGGACACTGTGGCTATTTTCCCATTTTAGGGGTTGGTTCCTGGCCCTTTCTGACCGGAGGTTAAACCGGAGTTAAAACTAAACTATGGAGAGGTCAAAATCTCCCCACTGTGGTGACACCACAGATAAAAAACTTCGGAGTTAATGTGCCTAGGGCTGTTGGCAATGGACATTGATGTTGGTAATCACCTGTTGCTCCTGTTGGCCAATGGTAGTGACCTGTTTTTGGGCAAGCTGGGCCGTCAAAATATCCTTACTTTCCAGGGCTTTGACCATGGTGCGGGTGGCCTCCGCATTGCCCTGGTAAATACTGACCAATTCCCCTTGATAGTTAGCTAGCACTGGATCTTCAAGGTTGAGTCGTTCTATTTTTGTGGCGGTGGCATCGAAGGCATCGGCCATGTTCAGCACTTCTTCCGTTGAGGTGGTATCTCGATATTTGGCCCCTTCCTCTGCCATTTGTTTGGTAATTAAAATTAGCTGTCGGCATTGATCCGCTTTGCTAGTTGCGCAACTGATTAAGCCCTGGTTCAATGCCAGCATCAAAATAACGCCCCAACTAAGGCCCATTAATCGGCGGGGAAGAAAGCCAGTAAATCTTACTGATGGGGACATGGGCATAGGGACAAAGTAGAGAAAAGATGGCAACGGGGAACCATCATAGCAAAATCATTCGGTTCAATTAGGGAGTTAAAATCCTGGATAAAATGCAGAAAGATGGGGAAATAGGGCGATCGCCAAAGCAGTGAGGAGCAAACAAATAATGCCAGCTAAACCGGCTAAAGGTTGATTGGCCTTACCCACCCAAATATTGCCATCGGTGTCGGGATAGGTAATTAAACCAGTGGCATCACAGGCCGCCAGGGCAAAAACCCACCCCCCGTGCAGTCCCCAAGCTAGGGCGAGATTACCGCCATCCACTAAACGGGCCCACAGCAATACCATGCCCAATAACCACAATCCCAGCAGTTGGTAAGCTGTTAAACGCCGTTCCCAGAGTAGATGAAGGATGGCAAAAATGGCGCTGACGATGGTGGCTGCCCCCCAAACTGGTAAATCCTGTTGCAGTTGATTTTGGAAAATACCCCGAAAAATTAACTCTTCCACCAAGGCGATCACCAGGGCCAGTATGAGAAAAAGCGGGGAAAGTTTGACTAAATCCCACCATTTTTCCCGATGCCATTGCAGTAGACCAATTTGGCCCTGTATTGCCAAAGTTAAGCCTAAACCGAATACCGCCACCCCCACGGCGATCGCCAGGGAAAGTAATTGGTCGGAGGTGACGCTTAAACCGTAATCCCCCAAGGATTGTTGGTCTAACCAAGTCACCGCCCAGATGGGTAGGGGGGAAACCAAGTAAAGCGATAACACCAAGGGTAATTTTTGCTCCGGGGTAACAGCCTGCCAGGGTTGCCAAGCCAATTTACGACCCACCACCAGGGCAACGGGATACCACAGCACTAGCCAACTAAAAAGAAAAACAATAATTTTTAACAATCCCGGCCATGGTTGCCAAAACTCCATCAAATTTTCCATCGGCCTATCCCACTGGCGATCGCCAATTTTCGTTTAAACAAAAGCAAAATTTGCAAGGCCCAGCTTGACAGTACGTCCGCCGTCATCCCTAATTGATAAAAAAAGGGAGAAACCTTTTTGTTTCAGGTCTCCCCCCCAGCGAAAAAGCACTTAGTCCCCCTTGCATAGGGAACCGCAGTCGAGAAATTTATACTTCCTCTTCGTCATCGCTATCGGTAATTTGCTTCAGATGAATATGCTTGTAACCGAGCTTGATCTCGAACTCATCACCGGACTTAAGACCCATTTCTTGGGTGTAGGTGGATCCGATAACAATCTGTCCATTTTTGTGGACACTAACACGGAATGTCGGTTCACGACCCCGACCATCTTTGGTACCAGAGGGATCGAGGGGAACCCCTTTGGCCGCTAGCACTGCGTCATAGAAGTCGGTCAAATTTACGCGTACTTGTCCTTCCTTAGAAGTAGAGTAGTAACCACAGGCTTTTGCCGTTTCTCGACGGGGCAGATGGGATAGTTCTTTAACTTTATTGAGTAATGCTTTGCCGGTTAGTGCGGTGGAGGCGTTTGGCATAGGATTATTTTTTCCGTTGAATGATGCTTGATTGCGGGGACTTGTTTTTTTCAAAAGTCTACATAAGATAAAATATAACATCAAACCTTAGCTGAAAAACTTTTTTTTTCAACTTTTTGATTATTTAGCCGAGGAATTTTTCCCTCTGAAAAAATCAAGCCTTGACCTCTGGCGAGTTTTGTCCTAAAGATTTTTCCCCGTCATGGAGCAATGATGAGTTAGGTTTGGGCAATACAAGCTAGCTACGGGTTCACCTTTCCGAAAACTTTCCGAAAACCAACGAATTTTTGCCCAGATTAGCGCCAAAATTAAGCGGAGCAGTGGGTCAAAATATATTTATCCCAGGGGGAATCATTGCTTTAAATCAATTCGCTATCCTATGCATGTCATGTGTTCATTAACATTCCCCTGTTCCCCAAGATTTTATGGTTCTCACCCAGTTCGCCTCCAGCCCAGCTCCTCCCCAGTCCTTTGCTGTTGCCCCCAACCGTCAACAATTGAGACAAATGAATTGCTACCTGGACCAGCTTTTGTTGGCCTTGGTTGCCCTGACTGATGTGGACGAGGATACTTGGACAGCAATCCTAGAAAAAATTTCGTCATCTACGACAACAGGCCAATCTTTGACTAGGAAATACCCCATTCCTGCTGTTGCCCCCGGCCAGCTAGATATGGAGGGAATTCGACTTTTGGCCATGGCGATCGCCTATTTAGGGGCCCATTACCAAGAACTACTGCGGCGATCGGTCAGTTTAGTTGAACAGACCAAGGAACAGGGTAAAAATCCTTTACAAACCGTACTTTTAAGCGAGTACGCCCGAAAATTTACCTCAGCTTGGCAAGCCTATGGAGAGAAACAAGGGGGAGAAGCCCATATTCCCTTAGTCCCCATTACCTCTGATCGCCTGCTTTCTTTGCTGACAGAATTATTTTTCTTTAGCAGTCAAGACGGCCCCCGCCGACTCTGGGGAGTATTGGCCACCATGGTGTCCCCCGCTTAGATAAACCCAAAAAATGCTGGCTTTGTTGCCCTGTCAACCAAAGTTCCCAATACGTCCTTCCCAGTTCTGTTCAAATCGAGTTAACTGGGCAAATATCTATGGATTACTCCTTCCCATTTCTCATCAACAATTAACCAAATGGCCCTGATAGAAGGAAGATCGACCCAGTGAATGACTACAATAATGGTCAACCTGGCCCATTCACTAGGTAGACCTAATTTAACCGAGGAAATAATCTCCATGGCTCAAGATTCTCCATCTTCCCTCTCCCAAGAAGCCCTAACCATTGCCCATCTCCAGGGGGTGCAGGAGCGACGGCAGGAAGAGCGGATGTTGGCCTTTTGCCAAGTGTTCGATATGGAAGGGGAATTGGTGGGGGTATCTTTCGACTTAACTCGCAACGGTATCTGTGTGAGCGTTCCCAATGATTGGCCCCAGGACACGGATTTTACCGTCAAGCTCCGGCGCATGGACAATGAAGCTTTACCCACCATCACCATCAAGCTCACTCCCATGTGGCGTCAATCCCGCAACGAAAGTTTTGACGAAATTGGCGGCAAAATTATTGAGGTGGACTGCCCCGAAGCTTTCTCTACTTTTTTGCAATATTGTCAACAGGCTGGCCCCAGTGGTTTAGTGGAGCGTCCAACGTCCTGACCATTATTATTCCTCCCTTCTTCCTAACCTTGGGGCAGTTGGGTGGGTTACCTTATCCTTGTTTTTGGTGGGGGTTGACCCTGCCATGGTGGGATTGCATTGACATTGGAGCCAGTACCGGGGTAGGGAAACAAATTTTTGTGCCCTGGCCCCAATACCCATAATTGTCAGAGTCTGATAGGATTTAGCAAAGTATTAAAATTTGTAAAGAAAATTAAAATGCGAGTTTTGGTGGTAGGCGGCACAGGAACCCTCGGCAGGCAAATTGTTCGGCAGGCGATCGACCAAGGTCACACCGTTGTTTGTCTGGTTCGTAGCCTAAGAAAGGCAGCTTTTCTTAAAGAGTGGGGCGCCACCATCGTGGGGGGAAATATTTGTAAGCCGGAAACTCTGCCCCCAGCCCTGGAAAATGTTGACGCAGTGATTGACGCTTCCACCGCCAGGGCCACCGACTCCCTCACCATTCGCCAGGTGGACTGGGAAGGCAAGCTTAATTTAATTCGAGCAGTGCAGAAAGCGGGTATCAAAAAGTTTGTCTTTTTCTCCATTTTGCGGGCGGCCGAATATCCCAAAGTGCCCCTGATGGACATCAAAAATTGTACCGAGAAATTTTTAGCCCAAACGGATTTGGACTACACCATTCTGCAACTGGCGGGTTTCATGCAGGGGTTAATTGGTCAGTACGCTATTCCCATTTTGGATAATCAATCGGTTTGGCAAACCGGCGAGAATACCCCGATCGCCTACATGAACACCCAGGACGTGGCTAAGTTTGCAGTGCGGGCGGTGGAATTGGACAGTGTAGCCCGTAAAACCTATCCAGTGGTGGGCAGTCGGGCTTGGGGGGCAACGGAAATTATTCAACTTTGTGAAAGAATGTCTGGCAATAATGCCCGTATTTCCCAGGTGCCCATGGCGGTGCTCAGATTTATGCGGAGCTTTACTCGCTTTTTCCAGTGGACCTATAACGCCTCCGATCGCCTAGCGTTTTCGGAAGTGCTGGCCAGTGGTAAAGCTTTAACGGCGGACATGGCTCCGGTGTACGAACAATTTGGCCTTGATCCGAAGGAAACCACCACCCTAGAATCCTACCTACAGGAGTACTTTGGGCGCATCATCAAGAAGCTCAAAGAATTGGACTACGAGGTTAACCCAACCCAAACCGATGGTAAAAAGAAGAAAAATAATTTCTTTTTCTAGTTTGACTAGTTTGATTGACAATTTGATACTTTTAGATAATCTCGTTTTCTATTCGGTTTTTCCGCTCCCTGTTCCCTGACTCCCTAGGATCTCGCCCCTGTGCCAAAAGTCGGCATCATTTTCAACGACGATAAGCCCACCGCCTGTAGCGTTGCCCAAGAATTGCAGGAGCAACTGCAACAGAGTGGGTTCACAGTGGCGATGGAAACCGGATCCGGCGGCCTGTTGGGCTATTCCCAGCCCGATCGCCCCATTTGCCATACCCGCATTGAACATCTGACTCCGCCCCATTTTGATGAGTCCATGCCCTTTGCCATTGTTCTGGGGGGAGACGGCACAGTACTATCAGCTTTTCGTCAGTTGGCCCCCCTGGGTATTCCCCTGCTGACCATTAACACAGGGCACATGGGTTTTTTAACGGAAATTTACCTCAACCAACTACCTACGGCGATCGAGCAGTTAATCAACGGTGATTACCAAATTGAAAGCCGCTCCATGATGACAGTGCGGTTAATGCGGGAGGAAAACCTTTTATGGGAAGCGCTCTCCCTGAACGAAATGGTATTGCACCGGGAACCCCTCACCAGCATGTGCCATTTTGAAATTCAGGTAGGTTACCATGCTTCTGTGGACATTGCCGCCGATGGCATTATTGTTTCCACTCCTACGGGTTCCACGGCCTATTCCCTTAGCGCTGGAGGCCCAGTGGTTACCCCCGATGTACCAGTGTTTCAGTTAGCTCCCATTTGTCCCCATTCCCTGGCTTCCCGAGCGTTAGTATTTTCCGACCTAGAACCGGTGACCATTTTTCCCGCTACTCCCAACCGCATGGTGTTGGTGGTGGATGGCAATGGCGGTTGTTATGTGTTGCCAGAGGATCGGGTGCATTTATCAAAATCTCCCTATCCTGCCAAGTTTATTCGCCTGCAAACGCCAGAGTTTTTCCGGATTCTGCGGGAGAAATTGGGCTGGGGGCTGCCCCACATTGCTAAACCAACATCGGTGGAGTTGCCATGAATTTACCCTGCTATTCCCGCCGCCATTTTCTCCAGTCCGCCGCCGCTGTCGGCCTTGCCACGGGTCTAGGAGGCTGTTGGCCTGGCCAGGGCAGTAGCAAAGAAGTGCAGTTTTTGAACCGTTCCCTGCCGCCCCAGTTGATTAACCAATTTCAGCGGCAGTTCCCCCAAGCTAAGGAATTAAATTTCAAGGCGATCGCCAATCTGCAGAGTTTGTTCGACAATTTACAAACCTGGCACAATGCCCAAAATGCGGACACTTCCAAGGGACTGTGGGGCAGTGGATCGAGGGCAAATCAGATTCCAAAAGCCCAGTTGGTCACTGGGGGAGATTTGTGGTTAGAACGGGTAATCAAAGAAAAACTCATCCAACCCTTTGTCCCCGACCAATTGAGCCAATGGCCTAGTCTGCCTCCACGGTGGCAATTGTTGGGGCAACGCAATGACCAAGGCTTACCGGATCAAAGCGGCAAAATTTGGGCTGTTCCCTACCGTTGGGGGCCCACCATGATTATTTATCGCCAACAACCCTTTGCTGATTTAGGTTGGCAACCAACCGATTGGTCTGACCTCTGGCGGCCAGAGTTAAAGCAACGCATTGCTCTGGTGGATGATCCCAGGGAGGTGATCGGTTTGACTCTGAAAAAGCTGGGTTATTCCTACAATGTCACCAACCCCGGAGCCATTAATGCCCTACCTTCCGCTTTGCAGGAATTGGCGACCCAAGTGAAGTTTTACAACAGTAAATATTATCTCCAAGCTCTACTCAACAAAGATGTGTGGCTGGCGGTGGGCTGGTCTAACCAAATTATTCCTCTGCTAAGAAATCAGTCAGAACTCACGGCGATTATTCCCAGTTCTGGTACGTCCCTCTGGGCTGATCTGTGGACTATGCCCGCTGATGCGGAAGGGGCTGAAATTACCTATGAATGGTTAAATTTTTCCGCCCAGCCTTCCAGTCTAGAGCAGATGGCAACTTTCAGTAATGCCCTGGCGGTGCCCTATCAAAACCTGGAGGTTTCCGCCCTGAGCACTAACCCTTTATTGGCTTTTTCACCGGAGTTACTGGAGCGTTGTGAATTTCTCGCGCCCCTGGACATTGCCACCGTCAACCAATATAAGCAACTCTGGCAAACCATGCGGAGTGCTTAGACGATGATCAATGATAGGTTAATGAATTCAAAATAAGCTGGTGACGGGATTTGAACCTGCGACCGACTGATTACAAATCAGTTGCTCTACCACTGAGCTACACCAGCACCTCTGATACAGAATAGCAGAAGATTAACCCAGAGGGTCTGGCTAATTTTTGTCCCCGAAAAACTTTTTTAACGATCCGTAAAACCTAGTAAAACCATGCCTACTTTAATTGTCGCCACGGGTAACCCCGGTAAATTAGCCGAGATGCAAACTTACTTAGAGCCCCTTGGTTGTCAATTAGCCCTCAAGCCAACGGAAATTGAGGTGGAGGAAACCGGCAGTACATTCTATGAAAATGCTTGCTTAAAAGCTTCCCAGGTAGCAAAGGCCGTGAATCAATGGGCGATCGCCGACGATTCTGGCTTAGCGGTGGATGCGCTGGATGGGGCACCGGGTTTATATTCCGCCCGTTACGGCAACACCGACAGGGAAAGAATTGCCAAATTGCTCCAGGCTCTGGAAGGGGTAAGCCAAAGACAAGCTCAATTCATTTGCGTAGTGGCGATTGCCGCCCCCGATGGCAGTATTCAACTGAGTACTGAAGGCATCTGTTCAGGGGAAATTACCCATAGCCCAAGAGGCGATCGGGGTTTTGGCTATGACCCAATTTTTTGGCTCCCGGAGCACAAAAAAACCTTTGCAGAAATGACAAAGGTAGAAAAACAGACAGTGAGCCACCGGGGAAAAGCGTTTAACAAACTCATCCACCAGTGGCCTGGGTTGAAATTTGACAGCTTTTGATGGCAGTGACAGGAAAGTGTCTGGGGCCAAGAGAACAAAACCGAGACTTGTCTCAATCTGCCCAACATTAACGGAAACCGGAAAGCTAATCTCAAAAAGATTAAATAGCTTCGGTATCCTTTTCCCCTGTCCGAATCCGTACCACCGAATCCACCGGGCTGATGAAGATTTTACCGTCACCGATTTCCCCGGTGCGGGCCGCCGATACCAACTTGTCAACAACCATGTCAACCTGTCCTTCGTCGACGACAATCTCAATCTTGAGTTTTTGGAGAAACTCAACAGTGTATTCAGAGCCACGGTAACGCTCTGTTTGACCCTTTTGACGGCCAAAGCCCCTAACTTCAGAAACCGTCATACCAACGATCCCTGCATTAACCAGCGCAATTTTGACTTCGTCTAGTTTAAAGGGGCGAATAATCGCTTCTACTTTTTTCAAACCTGGTACTCCTCGTGCAATGATCTGGTTGTTGTCTTATTTATAAGGCTAGCCAGACACTTTTAACATGTTCTCCAAAAGTTTTTTTGTAAAAATCAGTACCGTTTGGCAGCGCCCATGGCCGGAGATAAGGCATTTTAGTGATAATTGCAAGTACAAAATCCCTGCTCTTTCGTCCGAAGAATCCGTTACCCTAGAGGAGTGAACGGCACTATGTTTAACTGACAGGCTTGAATCTACCCTGGATTTGGTAAACCCTTGACCAGGGAGTCCTAGCCGGAATATCAAAAAACTTTTCCTCTATGCTTAAGATGCTCAAGAATTTACCTCTACCCAAAAATATTACCTGGCGATCGGTCTGGATGCGGGGCACTTCAGTGGTAATTATTTTTGTCCTGGCCTTTACCCTAATTTTTACCCCCACCTTTGAAGCTGAAGCTCGCCGGAGTGGTGGCCGCATTGGTGGTGGCTCCTTCCGAGCCCCTAGTGCCCCCAGTCGTAGTTACAGCGGTCCTAGTGGTGGCTCCTATCGTTCCGGTGGAACCTATGGTGGTGGTGGCTTTGGTTTTCCCTTCATCATTCCTTTTTTTGGCTTTGGTGGGGGATTCGGCGGCATCTTTGGCATTTTAGTGATGATTGCGATCGCCAACGTAGTTATCAATGCCATCCGTAATGGTGGTGGCAGCAGTGGCGAAGGGGGCGGTGGCTTGGCGGCCAGCAGCGATCCCCAGGTGGGCATTGCCCAAATTCAGGTGGGGTTACTGGCCAGTGCCAAGGAATTGAAAAAAGAACTGGATGAATTGGCCCTGTCTGCTGATACTGGCACTGCCAATGGTCGTTCCCTAGTGCTCCAGGAAGCTACTTTAGCTCTGCTCCGCCATCCTGAATATTGGGTTTATGGATCTAGTCAGAGTGACAAGGTGCGCTTGAGTGCTGCCGAAGCTGCCTTTAATCAATTAGCTCTCACCGAACGGAGTAAGTTTACCGACGAAACCCTGAGCAACTTTAACAATCAGCTACGTCAAGGGGGAAGGGCAACCGCCATTGGTGGAGATAGCCCTGATGCAGTTCCCGATGGTGCGGGAGAATATATTCTGGTGACCATTATTGCCGCAGCCTTGGGCAATTTGAACTTGCCGGCAGTGAATGATTCCAGTCAGTTAAAACAATCCTTGCAAACTCTGGGCGGTATTAGTAGCGATCGCCTGTTGGCCATTGAGGTGCTTTGGACGCCCCAAGAAGAAGGGGATACCCTCACCAGCAACGACATTATCAGCGAATATCCCGACCTGAGACTGGTGTAGTGGTTGGAGCGGCCAATTGCCCATAGCCAAAAAATACATATTTGAGTGAGCCTGGGGAACTTTGCCTGGGCTTTCTTTTTTGGGCAAAATTTATCGGAAAAATGTTAGGGGAAACGTTTTTCTTTTGGGGGAAGAAGTCCAAATGCCATAATTTTCGGATGTGAGGGAGCTGGGGCAATTTTCAACAGGCGCCCGGCAAAAAAGGTAATAATCAGAGCAGTTACCCCGCCGTCCATGGCTTGGTGGCCATAGTTTTCCCCGTAGCTTGTAACCATGATTCCCTTTGCTTCCCAAACCTCCTCCCTCGTCAGTCACCCCGAACTTTCTGCCCTAGAACTGGCCCAGGCCCTAGCGGAAAGATTGGCGATCGCCCCCCAGGATTGGCATCGTTTAAAGGGTAATCGTCAAGCCCAGGCCGGCCAAGAATTGGCAGCGGCATTGGTGTATCTACTCAAAGATAATCCCCAGGAAGCCTTAACCCATGTGCAACAGGCAGAAGGTTGGTTAGACCGCAGTTTGAGTGCGCCTCCCTGTCCGACCCATGGCAATCGGTCTCAAAAAGCCTAGGCTTTTCCAGAATAATTTTAGTGCTGCAAAATTGCTAGGGCGTCCAACTGAGCCCTTAACTGGGCAACTTTGGCTAAATCCTTATCCGCCGGTCCCTGTTCCACGCCACTGGAAAGGTCAATGCCGTCAGGCTGGAGTAAATTTAAGGCTTCTTGAACATTGCTAGGAGTTAATCCCCCCGCCAACCACCAGGGCAGGGGCGGCCGAAATTGCTGTAGCTTTTGCCAGGGTAGGGTTTGCCCAGTACCCCCCAATTGTTCTGGATGGTAAGCGTCGAGCAAGAGGACATCCACGGCATTGTAATAGGCTTCAGCCCGTTCTAAATCTGCCGATCGCCGGAGTCGGAGAGCTTTGATTAATCGGTGTTGGGGAAATGCCTGTTTAACTTGGCCGCAAAAGTCGGGGCTTTCATCGCCGTGGAGTTGGATACCATTCAGACTAGTTTGGGCTAAAAATTCCCTCAGTTTAGGGAGGGACACATTGGCAAATACCCCGATCGTCGATAGCTTGTCATGGGCAGTTAAGCTTTGCAAAACCAGTTCAATTTCCCTGGGGCTGACATAACGGGGGGACGCTTCCACACAAATAAACCCCAGGGTGGTGAATCCCAAAGCGGCGATCGCCTGGGCTTGGACGGGATGGCGTAAACCGCAAATTTTTACCTCCATGGCCATAGGGCAAATTTCCTGGGGATTTTAGGTTAAATAGTGAATAAACAGATGGAAATGTTCTAAATTTTAGGAAAATTGTTGAAATAGGCTCAACAATCGCAAATTAATCGTTAATTACGGGTTTACGAACTAAGCTCCAAATGTCTCGCAGTTGTATCTTTAACTGCTCCCGCTGGTTGATTAAATAAATACTCACCAACGTAAAAGCAACCCCTAACCACTGCAGAGAGCTAAGTTGTTCCTCCAAAATCAAGTTACCAAAGCTGAGGGCAAAAATGGGCGTTAAAAAAGTCAGGGAACTCAAGCTAGTCAAATTGCCCTTAGATGCAAGGTAGAAAAAAATGCCGTAGGCAATGGCACTGCCAAACACTGTTGCATAGGCGAGATTGCCCCAACCCCACAGGTCAATGTTCTGCCAAGGTTCAGAATCTTGCACCAAGGCGATCGCCAACAGGGGCAAACCACCAATGATCATATGCCACCCCGTAGCTACCACCGGGTCCACCCGACGGCTGACAAAGGGAATCAGCACTGTGCCCACCGCCATGGAGAGGGACGCCAACAACATCCATAGTTCCCCGCTACTACCGAGGGCGGAACCACTCCAATTAATGCTTAAACCCTGGAGATGCCAAAGCTGATAAAACCATTCATCCGGCAGCCCAATTAGGCTAATGCCTCCCACCCCCAGTAGTAGTCCCAGCCAGCCAATGCCGCCAATTACTTCTTTAAATAACCAACTGGAAAGTAATGCCACGGCGATCGGTTGGGAATCAATAATCACTGAGCCCAAGCCTGCCCCTGTGCGCTCCAACCCCTGGGCTAAAAATCCTTGAAAAAGAGTACCGTCCACCAGGGCAAATAAAATAATCCAGCCC
The DNA here is from genome assembly GCF_010222815.1 of Synechocystis sp. CACIAM 05. GTDB lineage: Bacteria > Cyanobacteriota > Cyanobacteriia > Cyanobacteriales > Microcystaceae > Synechocystis. The sequence goes on from NZ_CP019225.1 coordinate 2,067,588, forward strand.
CAGCCCTGCCAATCCTGGGGTTGGGGACGTTTCTGTCCCATGGCCCAGAGCAAGACTAAGAGCCCGGCTGGTATGAGGCGCACCGTTGCCACAAAAAAAGGCGTGGTATCTGCCAGAACCCCCTTCATGGCCACCATGGCCGTTCCCCAAAGGAAAAAAGGCGCAATTAGGGTTAACCCAGAACGGATGTTGGTATTTGTTTTTGATTCAATTTGCATTGGCGGGGGGGTAATGGAGCAGGTATGTCCATCCCCCATTGTATGTATAGTTTTGTTACAAAGCCATGGCCAAGGCAATAGTTGATATCACCATGGCAATATTCGCCAAATTTAGGGTCAATGGTAACATAGAACTATTACGCAACTGGCGCCTTTCATTACTTTCTTGAAACTCTCGAATAATTTATAGCAAAAAGGGGCAGACCTATACCCCGATGTATTATATGAGGCGATTAACCAATCTCCGTTTGGTGCGTTTCCATTGTCGAGTCATTCCCCTTGCCCCACTGTTTAGTAATGGCCGCCGTGAGCAGATGGGACAATAGACCAATGGGCCCAGCAAATAAACATAAAATGAGGGAATGTACCGTCCAAACCCCGGTTTCTCGCCCCTGCCAATAAATCCAGCGACCCACAAACAAATCCATCACCAGATAGTGGACCCAACCCACTGCCATAATTTTTTCGTCAGCAAAAGCTTGGGCAATAACCGATAATTCCGGACTAGCCAACGCCGACGCCGATTCGGAACTCAAGGAACCGATAAATAAAAATAGATAAACCGCAGCTAAAATGGCGATCGGGATCGGGGATTTCATCACCTTTTCCGTCCATTGCCACCGTGGTAGTAGAATCATCAAGCCCCAAAACGGCAACACAAATAGATTGCTGAGATTAAAAAGTAGTTCAGTAGCCATTTTCAATAACAGTTGCTGATTAACAACTCGATAGAACAATTTAGAATATAAAAGAATTTACAGAATCATGCCGGGTAGGCGATCGCCTCAGGTAATAGGTAAGTGTTTATTAAGTTTTGTCGTCAAGGAAAAAGGCGGGTTAAAATAAAAAATCAAAGGTTTCATTTTCGGATATCGCTATGGCAACAATTACCATCGAAGAAGCCCAAGCAACCCTAGCAGATTTAATTCATAATTTAGAGCCAGGAGAGGAATTGATAATTACTGAAAATAACATTCCTCTAGCAAAAATTATTCCGCAAATGCCAGTTGAAGGTAAACGCCCTGGCCCCGGATTGTGCAAAGGTATGATCACAATCAACGCCGACGATGATGACCATCTCCAAGACTTTGGAGAGTATATGCCTTGAGATATTTACTAGATACGCACACATTACTTTGGTACACACTAGGCGAAGGCTCATTGAGTTCCACTGCCATTGAAACTATTATCAATAATCAAAATAAAATATTCATTAGTCCGGCATCCTACTGGGAAATAGCGATTAAAATTAGCATTGGCAAGCTTAGTCTTAATCAGCCCTATGAAAAGTTCATCGATGTCTGCATCTCTAAGTACAATTTTAATATTTTACCAATTCTGCCAAACCATACAGCATATCTAATTAAGCTCCTATTTCACCACAAAGATCCTTTTGATCGTCTGTTAATAGCTCAAGCCATCAGCGAAAAGATGCCTCTGATTAGTGTGGACAAAAAATTTGATGATTATGAAATTAGCCGAATTTGGTGATATGTCTATTTTGATTTCCTTGCGTTATCTTAATTAGCTTCTTTAATAATTTGGAGCAATTATTATCCTATGATTAAGCCATGGAAAAGCTTACCATTACTCGCCCCGACGACTGGCACCTACACCTACGGGATGGAGAAGCCCTTAAAGCAGTTCTACCCCACACTGTCCGTCAATTTGCTAGGGCGATCGTCATGCCCAACTTGAAACCTCCGGTGCGTTCTGTGGCTGATGCCGCCGCCTATCGGGAAAGGATTCTCGCCGCCATACCTGCGGGAAGCCAGTTTGAACCGCTGATGACCCTTTATCTAACGGATAATACCGATCCCGAAGAAATTATTGCGGCCAAAGCATCCCAGTTTGTTAAAGCAGTGAAATACTATCCCGCTGGAGCCACCACCAATTCTGACTTTGGCGTCACGGATATCCATCGATGTGATGCAGTGTTGGCAGCCATGGAACAGGTGGACTTGCCCCTATTACTCCATGGCGAAGTAACGGACAGTCATATTGATATTTTCGACCGAGAAAAAGTATTCATTGAGAAATATTTAATTCCCCTCAGGAAAAAATTTCCGCGACTGCGGGTAGTGCTGGAACATATTACTACTTCAGATGCAGTGCAATTTGTTTTATCTACTAATAATATTGCAGCCACTATTACGCCCCAACATTTACTATTTAGTCGCAACGCTTTATTCAAAGGTGGCATTTGTCCCCACTTTTATTGCCTGCCAATTCTGAAGCGGGAAGAACATCGTTTAGCATTGCTACACGCGGCCACGTCTGGTAATCCTAAATTTTTTCTCGGCACTGATAGTGCTCCCCACGCTCGCAATAGTAAAGAGAGTTTTTGTGGCTGTGCTGGTTGCTATTCTGCCCTCCATGCCATGGAGCTATATGCCGAAGCTTTTGAAAGTGTTAATGCCCTGGATAAACTAGAAGCCTTTGCTAGCTTTTATGGCCCAGATTTTTACCAATTGCCCCGTAATACAGCACAAATTACGTTGATGAAAAACCCTTGGCGTATTCCTGCTGAATTACCTTTCCCTGAATCTGGATTGGTGCCTCTGCGGGCCGGCGAGGAAATAACTTGGCAAATGGTGTGATCCAAACGGGTAAAGTGGAGTGAAAATTATTAATAGTAATTACATGAATTTGCTTTTTATTGAGTCACAATCATGACCTACTTTGCCAGCGACTTTCAAGACTTAGATAACTCTGGAAACATTGAAAACTTTATCCGTTATCTGGAATTGCAACAGTCACTGGACTTGTATAAATATTACAAACAAAAAACGTTTGAGAAAATGCAGTTAAAGCCCGGTGATTCAGTGCTGGAAGTGGGGTGTGGCACTGGCAATGATGCCCTTTTATTGGCTAATTATGTAGGGGAAACGGGTAAAGTTACAGCGGTGGATCGTAGTCAATTTATGCTTGACCAGGCAAGAGAGCGGGCAAAAAATTCCACCACTAAGTTTGAATTTGTTTTAGCTGATGCAGAGCAATTACCTTTTCCTGATGCTAATTTCACTGCGGCTAGGGTTGACCGCACTCTGCAACACATTGCCGAGCCCCAAAAGGCGATCGCCGAAATGGCCAGAGTTGTGCAATCCAATGGTTGGGTAGTGGCCTTTGAGCCGGACTGGGAAACGTTGGTCATCGATTCTGACCAGCGGGGCGTAACACGTGCAATTACCAATTTTTGGTGTGATAACTTTCCTTCTGGCTGGGTGGGTCGCTATCTGTTTAAATACTTCCGGCAGGCAGGATTAACTGACATTACGGTGGAACCCATTACCATTTGCCTGACTGAGTTTGAATTAGCTGATAAAATTTTGGACCTATCTCGGACGGTGGAAAAAATTAGCGAACAGGGAACAACCAGCCAAAATGATCTTACCCTTTGGCTCAGGGCGATTAACCAAAATGATCAAGTGGGGGAATTTTTCTGCGCTTTTACGGCATTTTTAGTTAGGGGCAGAAAGCCTTAGTTAGTTATTAGTGTTACAAATTAAAGCTTCTGTATTTACCTGGCTGTTTGGCGGTGATGATTAACTGTTAAGTAATATTACTAAGGGTGATCATTTTTTCAACTGCTATGACTTGAAAATTAGTGGTTTTCACTGTTGTTTCGCTATAATGACGGAGAGCAAAGAGGAAATCGGCGGAATAGTAACTTAATATCTCAGTATTGAGCGGTCAAGCCAAATGAAAGCCATTGGTTTTGCCTATCTTCCCAGCAATTAATCGAACTTATGACTATCAATTTGGCTGATCGCCTGTCTGCTATTACGACGGATTCAGCGGGAACGACCCATGTTGTGTGGGTGGAAAATACCAGCCTCTGGCACGCAGTTTATAACGACAATTCTGGTACTTGGGAGAATGCCCAGGCGATCGCCAATGTGGGCAATCAATCCCTCACTAGCCTGAATTTGATTGCTAACGACAAGTTAATTCAACCCCCCAGCGGAGAAAGTAATGCCGCCCCGGCCCCAGGCTTGGTGGTGGTTTATCAGCAGGGTAGTAATAATGACAGTGATATTTTTTACACCGCCGCCCGCTATAACTCCGGGGGCAGAACGGAATGGTTAAGCTCACCCCAGGCTTTGACCGCTGACCAAGTGGGAGATTTGGCCCCCAGGGCGATCGCCGAGGAAGACGGCACTGTGTTTGTGGTGGGGCAAAAAGTTGATGCAAATCAAGCCAGTAATCAAGCCATTCGGGAAGATACGGATCTTTATTATCAGAGTTTTACAGTTAACCAAAATCAATTTAGCAGTAACCAAAATTCTTCTGCCAGCGGTAATATTAGCCAGACAAATTCCTACAATTATTTGGGGCGTAATCTCAATGCTACTAAGGCTAATTACGACATCCTGAGCCCAGGGGAAGCAGAGTTTCTTGGCAATAGACCTACATACCAAGGATCGGGGTTTAATTGGAACGCATCCAATGAATTTAATCTTAATGCCCTTTCATTTCTCCTTGCGAAAAAATTAGGTAAAGAAGCTGACCAAGTTCTCAAAGAGATGTTTGGTCCCATGATTCTTTCACTCTCTTTACAGGGTTCATCGGGTAATAATCCTGAATGGAGTTTGTTTGGGGGAGGGGACGCAACCAATGGACGGTTATTACTAAATGCCTTGGCTACCATAGGCAGAAAACAAAGACGGGATATTGGTGATAAAAACCGTTTTGATCAATGGAGAAGCCAAGGAAGAGGTGCACTTTCTCCGGGTTCCCAAGAGGGGTTTGATTTGTCTTTTACGTTGTCTTCTTTGTACAGCTATGGCAACAGCAATAGTAGCTCTGGAGGGAAATTTCCCCTCTATGTTGAAACCGGGGGAGCACTAGCCAGTTTTGCTAGCAGTATTCCCCTATTTGGCTTTGACAACATCAAAGGCTCTCCTTTGAATTTCAACTTTGGTCTATTTTTTAATGCTGGTTTTGCCCTGCAATGGCAGGTGATCCCCAAAAATCCCAACACCTATTCTCCCCTGCTGGCTCCCTATCTTGATCTGAGCGGCAATACGGATCGTTTATTAATTGTTGATGGCTTTTCTGCTGGTGTACCGGGCTTTTCTGAACTAACAGCAGGTCTAGCATTACTTTCAAATTTAGAAGCGGCCTTTGCTTCCATTGATAACAATAGTGATGTGGAGTTAGAGTCATTATTATTCGCAATTCCTGTTACTTTAGGGTTTGAAGGAACCCTGGAAATTCCCTATTTTTTAAAAATTTATGGCTCCATTGGCTTCTTTGCTGATGGCACTTTTACCCTCAAAAAAGGTGGGCCATCCTCTGTTACTGTGGGCATGCCCGTCAATTTAACTGTCAGTGTCTTAGGTTTAATTAGCGGCCGAGTTGCCACTTTTATTACCGCCACCGAGACTTGGCCACCATCTTCGGGAAATAGCCCCACTAATCCTCAGTCAGCCACTAATGGAGTTGCGAGTGTAGATGGTTCTCTGCTAACCATTAATCTACCTGAATTTTTATCCCTTGCTCCTAATCTTTCCCCCACAGAATTTACTGTTACAGTCACCAGTTCCAACAATCAAGTATCTACTATTCCCGTATTTGGTGTGGTTTTTCAAACCGATGCCCAAACTAACACCACTCAGGTTATTTTACGACTGGAACAGGCCATTCCCTATACCACCCTCAATGACCAGGAATTTTCCAATGTTGTAGTTAGTTATACGGGCAATCAATTGGGTACTTTTACCAGCAGTCCCGTTACCGTTAACTCGTCTGATACCCTGATTTATACCTATAATCCCACCAGTGGTACAGACAATAACTATACCCAGAATAATCAACAGATTACCATTGCTTTTAATGGCTCTTTAGATCCAGATATTCTCGCATTTGAAGATCAACTCATTAACTGGTTTACAGTCACCAATAGTAATAATCAAAACGTTGCTATCTCCAGTGTTGCCGTTAGTCAAACTAGGATTACTTTAACTCTTGCTACAAATGCGATTATTACCCCTGGGGAAAATTACACCGTTCAGTACAATCCCGATGCCAATAGTGAGCATCAACTGAAAACGGCCAATCAGGAGACTATTACAGCTTTTACCGTCAGTAGTGCCACTCCTCCCACCGCCAGGGGTTTAGTTAATAGCACCTTTGTCAGTGTTGCCAATGTTCAAACCCAACCCGTTCTCAGTAAATTAACCAGTGATTTTGCCCAGGATAGTTCCCCCGCCTTGGCCTTAACTAGTCAGGGGGACATCTTATTAGCTTGGAGTAGTGATACGCCTCCCATTACTCCCATTTCAGTTTTGGCAGAGGGAGATTATCTTTACCTTGTCTTTGCTGACAATCTCAAAAATGATTCCGCCAGTCCTCCTGGTAACGATCAATTTACGATTATCACCAGTGATGGTAATATTACCAATCCTACTAACGTTTCTCAGTCGCAAAATACCATTACCCTGACGGTTAACAACTCGGTTAATACCAGTCAAATTGTTGAAGTTAGTTATAGCTTAAGCGCAACAAATTTGAGTTCTAATTTATATCTAGCTGATGCTACTAATACCAGTTTCTGGGTTCCCAATTTTACCAACTCTGTTCAACTTGCCAGTAATATCAATACCGCTCCTACTACGTTACAAGGCTCGGTAATTTCCAACCTGATCACTATTCCTTTTAATCAAACCTTAAATATTAATAGCATTCCCAATGGTGATCAATTTCAAGTAACCGTTAATGGAAGCAGTACTAATCCCATTGCTGTTACCAATGTCACCGTTGCTGATACCTCTGTCGCTCTGGTTCTAAATCAAATTATTGGCCAAGGCCAATTAGTTTCCGTTAGCTATACGCCTAATGCCAATGGTGACAATAATTTAGTCAGCGATGCCAGCACTCCCCAAGCAGTGCAACAATTTACAACCAACAAATTTTTAACCACCGCATCCAGTACAGGCACGGTTATTAAAACTGCTTTTTCTCCCTTTGGCGATAGTAGTGTTTCTCCGATTACAACCATTCCCGGCACTAGCGGTATTAATTCCGATGTTGTTGCGACTCTCTACACTAATCCCACTACAAAAATAGCCCAAAATATTGTGGCTTGGGTGAATGTAGATAGTTCTGCTTTGACATTGCAATCAATTCCGGGACAAAATTATAACGCTGATGAGGCAGAATTAATTAATACCGCCCTCAGTCAATCAGACATTTACTATTCTGTGCTTGGCCCCAATAATCAATGGAGTTTGGCCGCCCCCATCGTTTCTAACCAGGCGGGTCAAGATCAAAAAGTAACTTTAGGAGCAGGGCCCAACGGTAGTTTATTGGCGGCTTGGTTAAATACTCAGCTAGATAGCAACGGCAATCCTAATACCACTATTCAGTTAGCAACTTTTAATGGCACTAGCTGGACTAGTCCCACCACTTTAGGTGGAGCTAATTCAGGCATCAAACCCAATAGCTTTAGTGAATTAAGCATTAGTGAAGTCAATGGGCAACCGGCAATTTTTTGGACGGAAAGTAAGCCTCCTTCCTACAGTAACCTGGTTTTTGCGGCCAATCCCTTGATTTATCTACGCTTAGAGGAGTTGAGCGGAACAACAGCTTTCAATTCGGGACAATTAGGCATCAACGGCAATGGAACCTATCAAAGTACGGGTAATTTTACGTTGAATCAAACTGGGGCATTAAATCCTTTTCTTCCTTTAGATAGTTCTGACTTAAACCAAACAGGGGCTTTAGAAGGAGACGCAACCTTGGTTGGTGATCCCAATCCTGCCGTGCTTTTTAACAATGGCGGCGGCGTCACCATTAATTCCCCAGTAGCGGTACCGGTGCAAGGTTTTTCCGTAGAGTTTTGGTTCAAACTACCAACAGCTGGGGGACTCGTTTCTTTAGCTAACCTAGCAGGGGTTTTTAACCTTTATGTGATTGAGGAAGCCCTAACTTTTGCCCTCAATAATAGTAGTAACTCCGTAATTACCCAGACAATTACCTCTGGGAATTGGCATTATCTGGTGGGAACCTACGACCCTGTTGACGAAATTCTGGCTCTTTACGTAGATGGAGAGTTAGCCGGTAGTTTAGAAAATGTTGTTTTTGCTAATTTGCCCCAGTCGGGAACCTTAACTTTAGCGGGCAGTCCTGGATCGGTTTATCTGGATGAATTTGCCTTTTATAACTCCGTTCTTTCCCATATCCCCACGAGTTCTAGCTCTGGTTCCCCCAGTGACAATTTATTGAGTTTAACCGGCAGTCAATTGGTGGACAGCATTTTGGGAGTGAACGAAATTGGTGCTCGCTACCAAGCCCGCTTTTTTGAGCCAGTAACAGCAGGACCAGAAACTAACTATAGCGTTTGGGATAGTAACAGTAATAGTTGGCAAAGTCCCATTAGTATTAACCCCATTGATGAAGTAATTCCCACCATTTTATCAGCGGCCAATAATCCAGTTTGGGATATTGTTTCTGTTGGCTCAGCTCCCAACGATAATATTCAAATTGCCCCCAACGGCAATCCTGATACCATTTTTCAAGTTAACTTAACGGGAAAACAGGGAAGTGAGATTGTTGGTGTTTCTGTTACCACAGCGAATAAACAACTCTGGAGTGTGGGCACAGATAGCACGGGAAATCCCCTTGGTGGTTGGCAACTAGGAGTGGTTTTGGCAGAGAATGTGGATACAACAACGCCCCAATTGCAATTTATTTCCGGCGATCGCCTGCTCAATAGTCTTAATCCCACGTCTAGTTTTTCCCATTCGATTATGGGGGAAACGGAAACCTTTACCATTTTTGTGGATACGGAGGGTAGTCCCCTAACTTCCTCGGCTACAGTCAATATTTATTTCCAGGGGGGTGACCCGTTTACTATTAATTCCCTTTCCCCGATTCCTAACCAAGGTGGCCCCGTACCTGCTAATAGTCCCGATTATTTAGGCAACCAAGTTCTCGGCATCGCCACCATCAAAGAAGCTAATGATGCCTCCCTTTCCCTGGTGGATAGTGGCTTTGTGATTAATACCGATAATCCGGCGATCGCCGTGGTGATGGCCAGTGGTTTTAGTAATGGCAATCTAGCCTATGTGGCGGTGGGCAATCGGGGTTATGCCAGCCAGGGTAACTCGGTGGGAGGCACAATCCAAATTTTATTTGCTGGGGGTGATGTTTTAGGGCAAAAGTCCAGTAATCCTTTAACAACAACGGATTTATCCGGCAATACTGACGGGGTACTCATTACGGGCATTGACGATACAGGGGATATTAACAACGATGTACCCATGGCTTTGGTAACAGGGGATGTGGACGGAGATGGGGTGGATGATTTAGTCATTGGCAATGCTAACCACAATGAAGGAAAGGGACGGATTTATGTGATTAACGGCCAGTATCTCAATGGTCTGAAGGGCAAAAACCAAACCCTTGATCTAACCAATGCCAGTCAGTGGACTAGCGATCAAGGTTTTGTCATTGACGGAGTAGATGCCGGGGGCGGGGCGGGTTTTTCCGTGGCGATCGGCAATTTCACTGGTAATGGCCCCCAAATTGCTTTCGGTGCGCCTTTTGCCCAAAATAGCGATGGAGTAGCAGTGGGTAAGGTTTATCTGGTTTCTCCCAGTAATCCTAGTCAACTTTCCCCGCCGATCCACATTGGGAACACATTCAGTCTGACCAATCCCCAAAATCAAGCCCAAACTATTACTGTGGGGGAAACGGCGGGTTATAGCTTGGGGGTTTCCCGCCGCATTACCGGTGGCCCCGTAACTTTTACCAATAACCCTAACGATGATTTATTTATTGGTTCTTCCACCTACGGGGTAACCATCAATAACCAATGGGTAGGCAAAGATGCGTTACCGTCCGGGAACCAGGGAGATTACCCCGATACCACTATGATTGCCGCCGGGGCAGTCCATGTTTTTTCCCAAGCAACGGGTCAAACTTTCGGCAAAATCGCCACTTACACGGGGCCCAATATTCCCGCCGCTAATGGAGTGGGAGCTAACTATTTGGCCGGAGCGGCCATTTCCCTGGGGGACTTTACGGATTTAGACGGGGATGGCCATCAGGATTTAGCAATTTCAGCCTTGGGAGTCAATGGCAGTGCAGGGGCGGTTTATGCACTTAGCGGCAGTAAATTTACCCCTTCCAGTTCTCTCCAAGCCCTTAATGAAGCGAGTAATTTAATCATTAATGGTGGCATTGCTGGGGGTCGGGCCGGCATGACCATTATCAGTCCAGGGGATGTGAACGGCGATGGTTATCAGGACTTTTTAATTACTGCTCCCCAGGCAGGCAACGGTACTGGGCAGAGCTATTTACTGTTTGGCCCCTTGGACTTATCAACCGAAATAGTACCGATTATTGAATTAAGTGCGATCGCCAATGACAGTAAACAAGTTTTTGTATTGAATGGCAGTTTGCCCAATCAATTAGCGGGAACAGCGGTAGTTAGTTTAGGGAATATCACCGGTAAACAAGGGTCGAACAACAGACCCATTGATAGCTTTTTGATCAGTGCCCCCAATGCCCAGCAATTTTATGCGGTGTATGGACAACCTTGGTTGGCGGATGATGGCAGTTTAAATTTGGCCGATGTTGCTTCCGATAACGGTTTTGTCATTGATGGCAATTTAATTGGCAATCCTCCCACGACCTTTGAGACTACTGCACAATACATTGACACCACTCCGGCAATTCTTATCAATGGCTCCAACCTGTACCTGGCCTATAAAGGTTTCGGTGGCAATAACCAAATTTATTTCACTGTCAGCACTAATAATGGTCAAAGTTGGAACTCGGAAGTACAGTTACCTCAATCTGCCCAAACTATTTTTCCCCCGGCGATCGCCTTTTTTAACAATGTTTTATACCTGGCCTATGTGGATGGTAACAAGGGATTAAATATCATCACTAGCCAAGATCAAGGACAAACCTGGAATGCTCCTTTGGCCTTGGGGGGAACTTCTTCCACACCGCCGACCCTATTTGTTTACCAGGGAACCCTGTCTCTACTTTTTGCCGCCAACAACTCAACTTCCACCGTTCTGCAATTTTATTTAAACAGCAGTAATGAGTGGATTTACGCCGATGCCATTGGTAGTAACCAAACTGCTATTAGTGCCATCAGTGCCACGGTGTTGGGGGATACCCTCTATCTGGTTTACAAAGGGGGAAGCGGCAACTCTCCCAGTACCCTTGACTACATAACATCCACCACCAACGCCGATCTTTCCGCTTCCGACTGGAACAGCATTCCCATCCCCGGAGTGAGTTCCCAGGGCGGCCCCAGCCTTACCAATAACGGCACCGATCTCTATCTCAGCTACCTCGACAGTAGTAATCAACTTAATTTCGTCAGTTCCAGTAATGGCATTAATTGGTCAGCATCCCAAGTCATTACCAACAACATTAGTCAAGCTCCGCCGGTGATCGCCTTTGCCAACAATGAACTTTATTTAAGCTACCCTGGCCCCCAAGGTTCCCAAGAACTGAATGTAACCAGTTTTCCCCTTCCTTTTACAGGCAGTATTCTGGGCAACGGTAGTCTAGTTCGCTTCCTGGGGGATGTGAATGGCGATGGATTTGCCGATGTTTTTTCTGGGGGAACTAATGCCGGTGCAATTATTTTTGGTAACAGTACCCAGGATTTATTAACAACAGCCAGTGGCAGTGATGATTTACTGATTTACGTTCCCAATGCTACCCTTCGGGATGTAATTAGTGTTGGTGATTTTAACGGCGATGGCATTAAAGATTTCGGAGTTTTAGATAGTAATAGTAATTTTTATGTTGTTTTAGGTAATACCAGTCTTGGGGACTTAAAAACATTAACTATTACCCCCAGTACTTCCCCTGTGGTCATTAATCAAGTGGGGGGAGTCACAAAATCCATGGCCATTGGCGACTACAACGGTAACGGCTATGATGACGTACTTTTATGGGGAGATAACGGTAATCAGGTGGGCTGGGGCAATAGTAATGGTGCCCTCAATAGTTTCACCAATATTGATTATCCTGAAACCCAAACATCGGCCACGGGGGTGGATCTCGACGGTGATGGCATAACGGAAATTGCCATTGGTAGTGACGCAAGAAAAATAGCAGGGCAGATTTCCACCAGCGGCAGTTTTTCCCTTCTCCCTACTCCCACCACTTCCTCTGTAATTAATACCCTGGCGGCGGCCAATCAATTAGAGAATATTGGTGACTTTAATGGGGATGGCATTGCCGATTTAGCAGTCCTCGCTTCCAACTACTATGCGGCGGCGATCGGGGAACCGAATAATTTGCCCAATTATCTAAGTCGTCCCGGCAATCAAGGGGGCATTTTTATCTTCTACGGTAGCGTCAATGGTCTTAGCGATAATAGTCAACCCGATGTAATTCTGGCGGCTCCTTTTACCAATCCCAGTGGACAGATCAGTACTTATCAACTGTCTCGCATTGCCCAAGCAGGGGACGTTAATGGGGATGGTTTTGACGATTTGTTGATTAGTTCCCCCTACACCGTTGATGCGGAAAATAATCAGGGCGGTCTGTTTGTAGTTTTTGGTGGGGATGATTGGAATAATCAACCCTTTGATTTAGGAACATTACGGGCCAATCAATCCCAGGGTTCCAGTGCCAACGGTTTTGCCATTGACGGTTTGCCCAATTCCCAAGCTGGTATCGCCCTGAGTGGTGGCGGTGATATTAACGGCGATGGTTTTGCCGATTTTATTATTGGTGCTCCTGGTCAAAATAGTCTGCAATATAACCAGCAGAGTGTATTTATCGAAAATGGCGAACTTAGCGATGATGAGAAATTCACATTTATCCAATATTTTGATGGTACTCAGACCAATCAACTAGGTAATAATCAACCATGGGATTTGAATGAGACTTTAACTAATCAAATTGTTACCAATTGGAATCAATCTGGACAATCGCCCCAGGCAATTATTGGCCAAGCTGATGGAAATATTTGGTATTATCCCGGCGGTGATAATCAAAACTGGCAATCCTGGGGCAAACTCCCCTCAGAAGTTACCCAACTAGCGGTTAATTGGAATACAGGGGGCAATCCTCAAATCATTGCTGGTCTGGGGAACAAGGGTGGTATTGAATACTATAACGGTTCTAGTTGGGTTAACAATGGCCCATACCAAGGAGATGGTTGGCGGTCTGCTATTACCCAAATGGCGGTGCAATGGGGGGCCAACGGTGAGCCAGCCCAGATAGTTGTCGGTTTGGCTGATGGAGCGGTAATTTACTACAACACCCAGTCCGGTTGGCGAACCATTAATAATTTTGGCAAAAGTGTTACCCAGTTATCGGTGCAATGGCAGGAAGCTAGTAATCCCAATATTGTGGTTGGCTTGGATAATAGCGAGGTGCAATATTACCAGGGCAGTAACGGTGTCTGGACTCAATTCCACGATGATGGCTGGATTTACCCCGTGCAACAACTGGCTGTCCAGTGGACAAGCAATGATGCGCAACCGTTAGTGGTGGTAGGTCTGGGGGATGATAACGGCAACAATGGCACCGTCTGGTATTACCAAGGTGCTAACGAAAATGGTGGCTGGACTTTTCTTTCCGGTCTGCCTTCCGGAGCGGCGATCGCCCAAATGGCAGTGCAGTGGAATGTTAGCCCCAGTCCCAGTTCATCCAGTAATGTTAGTGATTTAAAGATAGTGGTGGGGCAAGCCGATAGAACGGTGAGCTACTACAACGGCAATGGTTGGACTGCTACCCCAGCTATTAATTCCAGCTTGCAAATTCCCACCCTCAATGCCCTGGCAGTGCAGTGGAGTGCCAATGGCCAACCCCAAATTACTGTAGGACTAGGCGATTCCCAATATACAAATGGTGAATTGTGGTATTTGCCTAACCCCAGTCAATCTTGGCAACAATTAGATGCTTCCTCTCCTGTCACCCAGATTGATAGTCTGTGGACAGAATCCCTCGTTCCCAACAGTCAAACGGATAACCTTAGTTATGTTTTCTTTGGCAGTGATTTTAACCAAACGGTTAATCAGACGGGAACCATTGGCGATGATGTGATGCTGGGCAGTGCCACGGGGGAGAATTTTCTGGCTGGGCAAGGGGATGACCAGATTTACACGAAAGGGGGCTTGGACGTAGTTTATGCCGGCCCCGGTGATGACTGGGTTGCCGTTAGTGATACCTATTTCCGGCGACTGAATGGGGGCACAGGGTTTGATATTTTGGCTTTGCAAGGTTACAACGGCCAAAATTGGGACATTACCACCCTCTCTCCGGGCCTGCGGTTAGAGGATTTTGAAACCATTGATATTCGGGATTATGGTGCAAATCAATTAACCCTTAATTCCCTCAGCGTTATTAACTTATCCAGCAATAATACCGTTATCGTATTAATGGATGAAAGCGGTGACAGTTTGCAATTAAGCAGTGACTTTAGTACGGACGGGACGACTTATCAATACGGACAAAGATTCTATCAATATAAATCGAATAATTCCGCCGCCATTGTCTTAGTTAATCAGCCAACAATGCCAAGTTTTACCGCTCCAAGTCAGAATAAGCCCCAGCCTGTTTTACCGAATGGCAATGGAACAAGCAATACAGCAGCTTTAAATACCAATATTGCTAATATGGGTAATGCCAATACCGGCAATTTTAATGATGGAAATACCAACACAGGCAATGCTAATACCGGCAACTTTAATGACGGAAATACCAATACAGGCAATGCTAATATCGGCAACTTTAATGACGGAAATACCAACACAGGCAATGTCGGAGATATAAATATTGCTACAGAACTATTTGTTTCCAGTCCTACAGCTTCTGAAGCTTTGGGGGAAGTTGACTTCACCATTGAACGGACAGGCGATCTAGACAAATATGTTGTTGCCAGTTACCTAACCCAGGATATGGATGGCAAGGCAGGCGATCGCTATTTACCAGTAGCAGGACAGCTAGTATTCAAACCTGGGGAGACAAAAAAAACGATTAAAGTTAAAGTTCCTGATGATAGTATTTACACAGGAGACAAACAATTTGCTCTCTTGGTTTCCCTATTGGAAGAAGGGTTACAGCCAGGAAATGGGGAACAAGCATTTTCCTTAGCTTCTGATACCAATGGTTCCCAAATTCGCAATTGGAATTATCTCCCAGGAGAGTCAGCAAATAGTTTAACAGGGGGCATAATTAGCTTCTCTACCACCGTTAATGCTGGTCAAGCCCTAGTTAAGTTAGATGTTAATGGCTTAGCAGAATTTAATGACTTTGGGAGTTATAACCCCGTAGCTGGCAACTATGAATCCTTGATGCTCAATGGCATGACGGGAGCCAAATTTACCAACTTTGATAACGAAAATAATCCCCAGGGTCTAGAGCTTCAACTTTGGGATGGCGATCGGGGTGATGCCGATGGATTAACCAATGGCTTAGTGCAAACTAAAGGCTATTTGGGCAGGGTGATTCCAGGCTTAATCAGTAATGACAACCGAGTTTTCTGGGCTCCCACCAGTGCCGATGGCCAAGTGCAATTAAGGCTAATTAATAGTCCTAACCAAAATTATGCCATGGGCTGGATTGAGGTGGATGATGCCAATGGTTCCATCGATGGTCTGTTGCCGGATGATCCAAGTTATGAAGCGGCCGCTTTAGCTCGTAAGCAGCTTATTTTCAGCGATCAAAATGGTGCTTCCACAAAGGCACTAACCCGTAGCTTAGCCCAACAAAGCTTTACTAATGTTGATAATTTAATTGCAACAGAGTCACAGTTTTTTGGTGATTTTAGCAACGCAAATTTAGAAGCAAACCGTTATTACATTCTCTACAGTCAACAGGGGGATGAAACTACTTTTTCCATCGATACTGCTCCCATCATAGAGACCGATAGCCGCGGTTATCATCAACTAAACTTTGCTGGTATCACTGCCGAAATTGGCTCCAAAACTTTGGTGGTGCCAGGGGTATTGGGTCAGTCCGTCACTGCCGAAGTTTCCATTAGTCGGGCTGGGGCCTATGATAATGCCATTGCTTTGTACAAAGTTGACAGTCTGACTGGGGGATTGGACCTTAATGGCGATCGCCAAATTGATCTCAAACCCGGTGATTCAGGTTATACCGAAGCGGCATTAGGTCGTGCCCAAGCTCCCTTAACTGGTGTTAGCTTAACTGCCCCCGATGGCTTTTTCAGTACTACTCAACAGACGGTTAATTTGTTAGGTAATCAGATGTACGGCATGGTCATTATTTCCAATAGCACCATTGCAGAAGTTCTGAGTCAAAATCCCAGTAATGATCCCAACTTCGGTCCGGTTGCCCTGTTCTCTTTCAATGGAGCTAACCCCAATGGCATCAGTCAAATGTCCCGTTTAGGCAGTAATCTTTTCGGCTTTGAAGATATGGTCGGGGGCGGCGATCGGGACTATAACGACTTGATTTTGCAATTCGACTTTTTACCTGCTTAAAAATGAGCAAAAATAAACTACCCTCAATTATTCAACTTTGTTTTTTCCATAACTTAGTCCACCTCAGTCAACGTAGTTTAATCTATAATTCGCTCCACTGATTAACGCTACAATGACGTAGTTTTGCCAGTTAACTGTGGACAATGAAACTATTATCAAATGGGCAGTTCGTTGCCGGTGTATTATTCAGTGGAGTGGCTGGTTTTATCGATGCGGCTAGCTTTTTAGGGCTCAATGGTCTGTTCACTTCCCACATCACAGGAAATCTGGTCATTGCCGCAACGGAAATAATTGGGGTAGGGGGAGAAGCCCTTTGGGTGAGGATTGCAGTCATTCCAGTTTTTATGTTTGCGGTACTCCTAACCACCGTTCTTGCCCGTCGCCATCAACTACATTTAGCCCATTTAATCAGTTTGGAAACTTTAGTTTTATTACTATTTACAACCAGTGCCGTTGCTTTGGATCCACCTCACCATAAATCGGTTAATAATTTACCATTATTTGTGACTGGTTCTTTGGGAGTATTTTCCATGGGCATGCAAAATGCACTAATGCAGGAATCTTTGGGACACATTGCCCCTACTACTGCCATGACCAATAACCTAACTCAGTTCACCATGGATTTGGCATTGACTAGCGGCTTACAAAGTCATGCTCGACCAAAATTAACTCTTCAAGATCTTGATGCTTCCCGCACCAGATTAATTAAATTTGGTAGCTCCTTGCTTGGATTTACCGTCGGCGCTATCTGCGGTGGAGTATTAACTGCTAAGTTTGGCTTAATTTCCCTATGTTTTCCCCTGATGTTGATGATATTTTTATCGTTTAAAGTGGAGTTTTTCTTTGGAAATAATCGCCTTGACGACAAGATAAAATAAAAATCTAAAGCAAAGGCCTTGTATGCTATCAAAGAATCAGGATACTGTTCTAATCTCCTAATTCATTAGGATGCACCAGTAAAACATAGCTGAAACAATGTCGCCGATCGCCCTCAATTTATTGCAGTCAACCCCCTATCAGGTGGGGGGGAGCTTGGCCGCTAATCATCCCAGCTACAGTCAACGGGAAGCGGATCGGGAACTATTGGCCCAGTTGCGAGCGGGCAAATTTTGCTATGTGTTCAACTGCCGGCAGATGGGTAAATCTAGCCTGCGGGTGCGGGCCATGCATCAACTGCAACAGGATGGGGTGGTGTGTGTGTCCATTGACATCACCAGTTTAGGCACCGAAGCCGACCCTCAGAAGTGGTATAACGGCATTATTACCCAGCTTTACCTCGGTTTGCCTTTGGCGGGGAAGGTGGCCCTCAAGCCTTGGTTACGGGAACGGGAACAACTCAGTCCCATTCAAAAGCTACGGGAATTTGTTGAAACAATCATTCTTCAAACCATTGGCGATCGCCAGATTGTCATTTTTATCGATGAAATTGATAAGGTATTGAGCCTGCCCTTTTCCTTGGATGACTTTTTTTCCTACATTCGTTTTTGTTATAACCAACGGGCCGATGACCGGGAATATAATCGCTTGAGTTTTGCTTTATTTGGGGTGGCCACTCCTTCAGATTTAATTGATAACAAAACCCAAACGCCATTTAACATTGGTCAAGCCATTGCCCTCACAGGTTTTACCCTAACGGAAGCTCTGCCCCTGAGTGCTGGTTTGCCGGTAGATGAAGTTAGCGCCCGAGAAATTTTGGGGGAAATTTTAGCTTGGACTGGGGGGCAACCCTTTTTAACCCAGAAAGTGTGCGAATTGGTGGCAGAAGCTCTACAGAAAGGGGATTTAGATTGCCAATCTCAAACTATTGCCACTACCATTGCCCAACTAATTGAAGAAAAAATTATCCGCCATTGGGAATCCAACGATGAACCGGTACACTTTCGCACCATTGGCGATCGCCTATTGAAAGATCAAGCCCGCAGTGGGCAACTGTTGGGGCTGTACCAAGAAATTTTGCATAAAGGTGCTATTCCGGCGGACGATAGCGTTGAACAAACGGTGTTGCGACTAACGGGGCTGGTGGTGAAAGTGAAAGGGCAGTTGCGTCCCTATAACCCCATTTACCAAGCAATTTTTAACGCCCAATGGGTCAGTAAGGAACTGAACAAACTCCGACCCTATGGCACCAACCTCCAAGCCTGGATCAATTCCAAGTACCAAGATTCTTCCCGATTACTGCGGGGGGAAGCCCTACGGGAAGCATTGGCCTGGGCCAGTAGTAAAAACCTCAGCGGGGTGGATTACCGCTACCTCAACGCCAGCCAAAATCAGGAACAGGAAGCTTCCCTCGCTGCCAACCAAATTTTGACTCAAGCCAATGTCAAAGCGAAACGGATGATCAGTTTTGGCATTGTGGTGCTGATGATGTCCCTGGGGGGCTCGGCGATCGCCTTGAGCCAGGCCTACTTTGCCACCCTCAAACAACAACGGAGTCAACAGGGCACAGAACTCCAACGCTTAGGCACCAGCGCCCAACGGCAATTTACCTTTGATCAAATTCCTGGTTTGGTCACCGCTTTGGAAGCCGGGAACCAACTTCATCACCTGGTCAAAGCGGATGAAACCCTTAGTCAATACCCCGCCACCAGTCCCTTGGTAAGTTTGCAACAAATTCTTAGCCAAATTGCCGAAAAAAACGTTTTGACGGGCCATCGGGACGGAGTTACCAGCGTAGCCATCAGTTCCCATAAGAATTTGATTGCTTCTGCTTCCCGGGATGGGACAGTGCGCCTTTGGACACCCCAGGGGGAATTTTTACGGGAATTCACCGGCCACACAGGCAGTATCTACCGGGTGGATTTCTCCCCCAACGGCAAAATTTTTGCCACCGCTGGGCAAGATCAGACGGTCAAAATTTGGGACCTAGACGGTAATCTGCTCCAAACCCTCAAGGGCCATCAAGATTCTGTCTATAGCATTAGCTTCAGCCCCGACGGGGAAATCCTTGCGTCCACCTCCCGAGACCGCACTGTGCGCCTTTGGCATTGGCGATCGGGTAAGACCTTGGCTGTGTTGGCGGGGCACACAAAGTCCGTAGATGATGCCCAGTTTAGCCCTGACGGCCAAACCCTAGTTAGTGTTTGTCGGGACGGACAAATTCGTCTCTGGGATTTACAGGGCGACTTAATTCGTCAGTTTGGTTTACCGGAGGTGGCTTTTTTTGGCGTGAATTGGCATCCCAATGGCAATCTCCTGGCCGTGGCGGCGGACGATGGCACAGTGAGACTGTGGACTCCCCAAGGGGAAATTAAAGCCACCCTATCGGGGCATGATGAATTTGTCACCAGGGTGGTCTTCACCCCCGATGGCAAACAGTTATTTTCTAGCAGTAGTAATGGCAGTGTCATTCACTGGTCCACCAGCGGCAAAATACTGAAAAAGTATCAGGGGTACCCGGAGGCAATTTTTGGTTTGGCCTTGGCCCGCAATGGAGCCCTATTGGTGATCGGTGCGGAGAATAACTTAGTAAAGGTTTGGGACATGAGCCCAAAGTCCGATTTGGTTAACCTCAATCTGCCCGCTGTACTCGGGGCGGTGGCGGAAAATGCTAAGACCAACACCATTGCTTTGGCCATGGAAAATGAGTCCTTGATTTTGTTCAACACAAAGAATAGGAGCCGACAGTTTTTATTCGATGCTAGCCAAAATCTTGACCGCCTCAAGTTCAGTGCCGATGGCCAATGGTTATTGGGGCAACGGGGTCGGCAATGGCAACTTTGGCAACTCCAGACTAAACCCCAATTGCTCAAAACCTGGAGGACGGATATTAGCCGGGTTTACGACGTAGACCTGCGTACTACTCCCACATCCCCCCAATGGGCGATCGCCATGGCCACTGGGAGCGGAGAAGTGCAACTTTGGCAAGGAACAAAAAATAATCAGACCAGTGGAAACCAATCCCAAGGGGTTCCCATTGAATTGAATGACCCCATAGTCCTTGCCCTAGGAAACTCCATGCAACGAAAAGAACCCATCCGCAGTGTTAGTCTCCACCCGACCTTGCCGCAATTGGCCGCTGGCGATGAACAGGGTAATCTCACCCTCTGGAATTTTGATGGCACCCTGATTAGAAGTATTGTGGCCCACGGCGATCGCCTCAATCAACTGCAATACAGCCCCAACGGTAAGTATCTGTTAAGCGCTGGGCGGGAAGGCACCGCCAAAATTTGGAGTGTGGAGGGACAACTATTACATACCCTAAAAAGTGACCCCCTACCCATTGATCAGATTGCCATCAGTCCCGACAGCCAATGGATTGCCACCGCCGCCAGTGACGGCATGGTCAGACTTTGGGACCAACAGGGTAACCTCCGGGGGGAATTTACCAGCACATCAGGTTCGCTATTAGGGCTAGATTTTAATCGGCAAGGGCAATGGCTGTTAGCCGTGGCCCAAAACGGGGACCTACAAAGTTGGCCCGTCACTCCAGAGAAGGAACGGCTCCGTCAACTAGTAGAACAGGGTTGTGACTGGTTGAGAGATTACCTAGCCACGGAGAAGCAACCGGCCCAGACCTATTCCCTAGAATTTTGCCAGCCGACAGGAAATTAATCGATGTTTTTGTCAATAAAATCAAATCAAACTTAACAATAATTAATGGAGAAATGTTGATTTATCTTTCTCCCCTTGACAACGTTTTGTAACAGAGGTTTCTCCCGCCTACAAAAGCTATGTAAGAATTAGGGTTAGTTGGAACTTCAACAACAGCTTCGATTATTCTTTGTACTGAATACAAAGTGGATCGGTCATCGGCGGGACATCAGTCAAATTTTCTCGATTTAGGAAAACAGCCAGTGGTAAGTCAAAATCACTCGACACCGTGAACCCAGGACAGAGCTCTTGATTTTTCACAGCATTTGCCCGTTTTATCCTGAATCCTTTTTTAGCCCATAGATGGGTTACCTGCCAAGCCAAACTGATTTTTTCACCATACCCAAGGGGATGTCGTCCATGGTTTTAACTTCCATTAGTACATCAAATATTCCGGCTAAGGTCAAAGGATCTAACTTGTTGGAACATAGTTTAAGAAAGGTTCATCCCAGCAAACATCACCACTATCAAGTAGAGGACTTCTTTTGTTTTCAAATGAATTCCGGTTCCATTGTGGACTGGAATAACTGTCGCAATGTTCTTACCAGCGAAGATTTTATCGTCGGTTTAATTGACGGCTTGCAGGAAGAAGTGGGCAACGCCTCCAGTGTGGTGATGTACAACATCGGCAAGGAGTGGGGCCATTACGATGCCGAATTTTTTAACCAGTGGTTCCCGACGGAATTTGGCTATACCAGTTCTTTGAGCGAGCTCAATCTTAACTATGTGCTAGAAGGTTGGTGGTGGCCCTTCACCGCCCAAGGATGGGGTAACTGGGCCATTGACCTCAGTGAACAGAAAAACGGCTTTTTGTTTGTGGATATTTTCGACTCCGCTGTGGCCCGGACGTTGGGGGATGTGGGTAAGCCTGTTTGCCATATTTACGCTGGCCTGTTGGCAGGTTTCTTTAGCCGCCTGGTGAATAAGTCCCTCAACTGCATTGAAATTCAGTGCTACGCCATGGGGGAAACCTATTGCAAGTTTCTGATTGGTAAGCAAGACCGCATTGATGCCGCCACTTTCTGGCAAAACGAAGGGGCCAATGCCAACGATATTGCCACCAAACTCGTCAAAGGGGAATACCTGAAATGATTCATCAAGCCCAGTGGGGGCAAATGAAGGTAGGGGATTTTTTCCGGGGCTACAACTGGCAGGGAGCACCGCCGGTGCTGGAATGTTCGGTAACGGAAGAAAGTTTGGATAATTTACCTTCTTTGCTCTGTTTGTCGGTGGCAGACTTTTTTACCCAGGCAAATTGGACTGGTGAGCGCCCCGATGCTCCAGAGGAAAATTTACCAGCCCTACATCGTCCCAAAGCTCCTCCCTGTCCCCTTTCTCTCACTGCTTCGGTGGCGGAATTTTGTCGGGGCATTGATTGGCATGGGCAAAGTTTATCGAGGGGAACCTTACCCCAGGCTAAGGCCCCAGTCCAGTCCAGGGAACCAGTGGCCAAGCTTGAACCAACCATTGGTTTGGAAGATCTTTCCGATTTATTTTAAGGACCCGTAAAACTATGCAAAAAGATTTTGAACGGCTCTTTCATCGGGCCGAAGATCACTATCTCCAACCTCCGGAAATCATTTCCTTCCATAAGCAACTGGGGTTGATGCGGGAACGGTTGAGTGCTTATCGTCTACTCCGGGACAACGAAATTGTCATTTTTCAGGCGATCGCCGATCGGTTAGAAGAGGAATTTAGCAACGTCCCGGCAACCCAATTACAACAGGCCCTTCTGCACTGGATTAGCGTTTTGCGCTATGGGGCCATGGCCATGCTCCTCAGTAATCCGGAATATCTCCAATACCGTTTATTGGAATGGCTCGAAGGTATGGTTCAAGCCCACGACCTATTGGCGATCGAAATCCGACTATCCGCATTACTCAAGGAACAGTTGGAGTCCCTTTTGGGTAGCCCCCAATACCGTCTCCTAGAACCCTTTCTAGTTCAGGCCGACCAAACCATCCTCGGCCAAGCCCCCGCCGCCGTTGCAGAGGAAGAAGCAGAAATGATGACCCTAGGAGAGTAACCATGATTGATGTAAACGCTCTAATTAATGCCCAACCCCCCAAAGGCAACTACTTTGCCCCCGACGTTTACCTCCAAGGGGACAACGAATTTGGCCTTTTGGAAAACCGCAGTGGGGCTCGCCTCATTGCTTTGCCAGACACCTTAATTAAGGGTTTATTTACGGCCATCGATTCAGAACTCGGCATTGGCGCTGGGGTAGCCCTCACCGCCTGTGGCAAAACCTGGGGCAGTGCTTTCTACAAACGCTTTGCCGATGAACTCCAGAAGTATTACGGCAAACCCATCCAAGCGATGGAAATGGTGGAATTTCTGCAAACCTTTAAACAGTGCTGGAAAGCCCATGGTTACGGCCTGGTGGACATCGACCTAAAGTACTACCAAAACGGCTTCATTGTCGCTGAAGTGGTCAATTCTCCCTTTGTAGCCTGTGCTCCCCAGGGTAAATGCCCCATGGGTTTTCTAGAAACGGGAATTCTCACCGCCTTTTTCTCCCAGTTAACGGGGGAAAACCTCCACTGTGAGCAAACCACCTGTGAATCCCTAGGGGCAGAAAAAAATCTGTTCATCCTCGGTCTGAAGGAGCGCCTCAAACCAGTTTCTGCTTGGTTAACAGAAGGCCATGACCATGCCACCATTATGGAATTGCTCTGTCGCCAACAGGGTTAATGCCATTGTTGCCAGTACTAAGGAGGATTGTGTGGCTAAAACTATTAAGCTCGACCCCATTGATTTAAAAGTCGCCATCGAGACCAACGATAACCTGCTCTCGGGGTTGCTCAGTCAGGATTTACGGATCATGAAGGAGTGTGGTGGTCGGGGTATGTGTGCCACTTGTCACGTTTACATCACCGCTGGGATGGAGAGTCTTTCTCCCCTCAACCGTCGGGAGCAGCGCACCCTAGAGGTGATCACCACCCATAATCGTTATTCCCGTTTGGCTTGCCAGGCCCGGGTGTTGGATGAAGGCGTGGTGGTGGAATTGCCCGCTGGGATGTACGTCAGTGAAATTGAGGACATCGAGGAGCTGATTGGCCGTCGAGCGGAGGAAAATATTCTCAATCCTCGGGATGGGAGCATCCTAGTGGAAAAAGGTAAGTTAATTACCCGTTCGATGATTAGTCAACTAGATGACCAGTTACAGGCGGCCAAAATTCAGATTGCCAACGATACCGATGAATAATTTCCTGGCTGACTGTAGCGGTTTAATGTTTGTTTTTATGAGGACTTTTATTTATGTTTAAGCCGTTGACTCGTCTCACCATTGATGCGGATGGTCGCTATGCTACGGACCAGGAGTTGCAATTCCTCCAGGACTTTTTAGACACAGCGGAAACCCGTATCAGTGCCTACGAAAAAATCCGGGATAGTGAAGAGCAAATTATCCATCGTTGGGAAGCACAAAAGCGGGGTCTACCCCAAGATACTTTCCATATGGGCGATCGGGATGTGACGGAAATCTGCCGGCGGGACATGACTAATGTGTTCCGTTGTTCAATTACAGCCATCCTGTTTGGGGATTTGGACCGTCTGCGGGAGGGTCTATTAATTTGGTATCAGACCATTGTGCGGGCCTACAACTATACTGAATATGCCAAGATTAGCTATAAGGTAATTCAGGAAACCATTAAGGAATTTCTGGAGCCTGATGAGGTGGCCATGGTGTTACCAGCACTGAAGTTAGACCACACCATTCTTAGTAGTTAATTTGCTAGTTTCAGTCCACTGTTTGGGTCATTCATGGGTGCAATTTATTCCGTCAATTTAGTCAATCCAGCTACGGGCAGTGATGTCACCATTGAGGTGGCGGAGGATGAGTTAATTCTAGAAGCGGCAGAAAATCAGGGATTGGATTTGCCCTATTCCTGTCGGGCAGCTTCCTGTGTGGCCTGTGCCGGTCGTTTGCTGGAGGGGACTGTTGAGCATACGGATAAAGGCTCCGATTTCCTCAAGCCGGAGGAGTTGGCGGCGGGTTGTGTGTTGCTCTGTGCGGCCTATGCTACTTCTGATTGCAAAATTCTTACTCACCAAGAGGAAGCGTTGTTTGGTTAGGCCCCGCAATGTTAGTCCAGCGGAGTTTTTCCTGAGGATGCCCAAGCTGTTCAAATTGCGTTGATGAGTTTTTTTAGCTCTAGCAATCTGTGTTTTACCCATTGTCGACAAAGGAATCAGGATTATGATGGAAAATCAAGTTAATGAGCAAACAGTAACTTCCCAAGAAAATGGGTCTTCAGCCACCGGCTACAACTCCGGGATCTGGGATGGGCTGTCGGTGGTGGCCTTAATCGGTGGGGCGATCGCCAGTGTGGTCTTGCCTGCTAACCCAGCGGCGGGGGTAATTCCAGTAGCGGCGGGGGTCGGACTGCATTTGTTTAACCGTAAGCAGTTGGAAGAGCATTTACTGGCTAATCAACGGGCCACGGCGGCTCAAATTGTCCAGTTGGTCAATCAAAATCAAGCCCATCTGCAGGAGTATCTACAAAAATTCCAAGGGGATATTCAAACTTCCCTTGGCCAACAACAACAGGCGATCGCCGCGAACCAAGAAAATTTGACCAAGGCTTTGGCAGAAAAATCCCTAGCCCTCCAAGGGGAGTTGGAAGCTTTCCAAGCCGCTGCTGCCCAAACCCATGCCGCTTTGGATATTAAACACCAAGACTTACTGGCCGTGGTGACCGAATTACGCACCATGGAAGGTTGCACCCAGAGTCTTGCCGCCTATCCCCACGCCGAAGCCTATTACCAAAGGGGTTTAAGCCATTACCGTTTAGAAGATTGGGCCGAAGCCGTGCGGGATTGTACGGAAGCCATCCGCCTCAGGGGGGATTTGGCCGGCGCTTTTCACCATCGAGGCATGGCCTACGCTCGTTTGGATAACCGCAAGCAGGCTACAGACGATCTACGTCAGGCCTACAAGCTCTATTTTGACCAGGGGGATTTGGACAGTTATGAAGTCGCCCGAGCGCTCCATAAGCAGTACTATGAAGGGCCAGTGGAAGACCTAGAGCTAGAGCCGACCCCGGTAATGCCGCCGGCGGAGGGAGTTGGCCATGAGGCCTATATTGCCGATCCAGACCGGGAAATTAAACCCCTGTTGGCCGAAGAAAGCGATACCACCACAGCTAACCTATTTGGTTAAGACTCCGGTTTTAGCCCCCCGGCCAAGACTTTCTCTATTGCCTCCAAGACAACAACAACAGTAATAATCGCCTAGGACAAAGGTAAGATGGAATCACTTCCCGTCCTAGGCGTATTTTTTATGGTAAAGACTGCCAATGTGGCGGTTATGCCGCTGTTTCCCCGCTCCCAATATAGAATCATTGGACAGATCGGACAGGGACAGTTCGGGCGGGTTTACTGTGCTATCCACCGGACTACGGGCAAAATGTATGCCCTGAAGGATTTAGAACATCGGGTATTTCCCACTAATAAATTTCTGCGGGAACTGTCCTATCTGTTGACCCTGCGCCATCCCAACATTGTGGCTTGCCATGGTTTGGAGTACCATCCTGGGGGCCGCTATTTGGTGATGGATTACTGTGAGGGGGGAACTCTACGGGACATTATTGATGGGGACGGAGATTTATGTTTAGCGGGAAAAATAGATTTATTAAGACAAATATTGCTGGGTTTGGCCCAGGCCCATCAGCATGACATTGTTCACTGTGACCTTAAACCGGAAAATATTCTGTTAATACCCCGGGCAGAGGGATGGCAGGTAAAAGTATCAGATTTTGGCATTGCTCGCCTAACAGCTAAAACGGGCAATCCTAATTTCAGCAAGGGTTACACTGGTTCTCCCGCCTATATGGCCCCGGAACGGTTCTACGGCAAGTTTTCTGTAGCTTCCGACATTTATGCTGTGGGCATTTTGCTGTACGAGCTCATCGTCGGCGATCGCCCGTTTTCGGGATTTCCTAAAGCGTTGCAGGCAGCCCATCTCAATGCCCGCCTAACCTTACCGCCGGAATTTCCTCCCTTACTTGCCCCCATTGTCCAAAGGGCTTTGGAGAAATTACCCCAAAGACGATTTCCCAATGCCACAGCCATGGCCAGTGATTTGGCCACGGTTCAAAAACAAATATTGGAACAGGATCCCCCCAGGGGTAACGGCTATCTTTACCATCACTTGGCTCCAGCTCCGCTAGCCTTTACGGCCACAGTCAAACACAGTACTCCCTTGTTGTTTCCCATTAGTCACTTAACTGGGGCAGGACTTTGGTTATACCTAGGCAATGGGGCCGAACTGTACCTATGGGAGTATGGCGATGGCAATGTGGAGCACCATCCTTTGCCCCGCTGGGCGTTGGGTTTACCAGGAACCATAGCTAATCTGGAAGTAAATCAAGACCAAATCAGCCTCTTAATCCAGGGAGGTGAACCAGGAGAATGGCAATTTTACCAGTGGCGAGAAACCCTACTTGGCGCTCTCTCTCTCCCCAAACCTCGCATTAATTTGCGGGCAGAGCGTCTGTTGGCCAATCTAAGCCCCGGTGGTAAAACTTTGGCAGTGGTAGTAGGCAATCGGGACAGTGAAAAAGGTCATTTTCAATTATGGCGCACTGACCACCGCTTACCTGTGGCTGCAGCCGCAGTAATTCGATGGCCGGATCAACTGCTCACCCTAGATCAAAACCATGGCCTGTTGGTGCAGTCTCAATCAACGGCAAGTTATTGTCAGACTATTTTTTTCCTTTTTAATCGGCGGGGGTCCCTGTTTCCAGCCTTTCGCCTTTCTTTTTTGGTATTTCAATTGGTAGTTAATCGCTACTCCCGCAACCATCTGTTTGGCTTGGCCGATAATGCTCCCTACACTGGTATTTTGATTCGTCTGCAACCCCTGAAAGTCAATCGCATTGCCCTAACTATCCAGCCCCAATTCATTGAGCCTTTTCCCTGGGGTTATCTACTAGCCGATCGCCATGGGGAGGTAGCTTTGTTGGACTATGAAGGTTTTTTATTTGGCAATTTTTCCCTCGGGGAAACCATCACGGCGATCGCCCCCATGGGTCGCTATCTCTGTTTATTTGCTACCTGGCAGGGCAATGGGGGAACTTTACGTCTTCTGGATTTGGGTCCCCAAGTGGAAAACATTATTCGCCAACGCCAGGAAAAACGCTAACACTACAGACTGTAAGACTGGATTTCTGGCTAGTCATGGTGGAATTTTTAGAATAAAAATTGACAAAATCCCTAAAAGTCTAGGTCCACTCCCAAAGATAAGCGCAGGGTACCCAATCCCAACTCCTGGGGAGTGAGGAAACGGGTTTCAAAATAGCCCAACATATGGCGCAGTTCCGGCCTACCTTTGGATTGTCCCGTTACCCCCATGGCAATTAAAACCGCACAGTAACCCTTGGTATCGCGACAGCGACGCTCCCAATTTTTTTTCGCTTGGCGGTGGGCCGGGGCATCGAGGAGAAATTCCCCAAAGAGAAACAATTTATCCTGGCCGGTTTTGAGGATACCCAAGTCATACCTAGTTTCCGTCCAGCAGTCTCGCCCCACATTAAAACCCAATCCGGCGATTTCTCCCTCTTGCTGTAACCGGCGAATTAAATCTTTGGCCTTAGGACGGCTAGTTTGGATCATCAGCACTGGCATGCCATCCCCCTTTTGCCGAAATTCACTGGCTTGGTAATGAACCATCGGGGAGGAACGGAGACTATGCACTAAGTCCCAGGGCACCATACCCAAACTCATATACGAATTATCGGGAATTAAATCATCTTCCAACAGGTCATCATCGTCTTCTTCCTCTTCCTCATCAAAACCCAATTGCCCCAAAAACTCCGCCGTTAGCTCCGGTTGGGTGGAAAGCTGCACCAATAGCTGTTCCTTGGTGTTCTTGGGCTTGAGGGGATGTTTGACCTTCACTTCTTTGGTAATTAGCTCGACATTTTCCGCTTCAAAATCGCCGTGGTGGGCTTTGACAAAATGGGCCAATCCTTCCAGGGCACAGTAAATCGCTAAGGCCTCCTCTTCGTCGATAAACGGACGAATGCCTTCTAGGGGATGGATACTGCCGAAAATGGCTGTGGCCTGGTTATCTTGGCTAGCTGGGAAAAATGGCGGGTTTGCCCTCGGCATGGTTTCTCCCTGGTCGCCGGCTTCGTAGTTAATGAACCAACAGTCCTGGGAGAGAAAAACCTGTTCTAGGCATTGGTTATCGTCCTCACCCATGGCCATTGCCCGAAAGGTTTTCAGGGATTCCAGGGAACGGTAGAGGATGATGCCATATTCTTCCCCCAACATTCCCATCACACAGGCGTAGAGGGGGGGCACTCCCTCCAGGGTGGGCATTTGGATGGCGATAATATCTAGGTCGGTCAACACCTCCCAGGGGGATAAATGCCAAATTTCCCGGGCTAACTTTTTGAGGGGGACATCGAATGCTGGAGGAATGGGAGCCGGGCGATGATCGTCAATGGTGTCAAAGGTGCGAAAGAGTTCGTCAATGAGGGGAAGCTGGGCTTGGTATTCCACATTAATATTCAGGCCCTGGAGAATTCCCCGCAGTAAAAACTGTAGCTCCCGGTTGCGGACAACAATTTTTTGGGGCCGACAGGGGGGCGCTGGCGATCGGGGCATCTCCATGGCCCGGATCAGAGTGCGGACTACGGTTTCCATGCCTGAAGTTTCAGGAATCACATCCATGGAACGCACCAACCCCTCAGTGCCATCCACCCAGAGAATGCATTCCCCTGCTTCCCCATCTTCCCTTTCCCCCAAGGGTCCCCCCTGAAACGGGCGGCGATCGCCTTCCCAGACACTCGGAATCTGTGGTAGTTGCTGCAACCGATGCTGGGTGGACGAGGGCAAGGAAGATGTCATAGATGAACAATGGACAGACAAAAATATGTAGCACAGTGGCTGGGTGGGGGCATTTTCAGCGGAAAAAGCAATGCCTAGAGTTAATGACCGCACCAAGGTCCATGGCATACCCATAATCAGACCCCGCTGGTCAAGGGAAGCTCCACCAACCCTGAAACGTCTAATATCCTAACAAGGAATCCCTAGATTGCGGGCTTTTCTAAATGACTTGATACATAATGGGCAGACTTAACCAATCGGCGGTGGATAGTAAAATCATATCGTCAGGGACTGGGGCCACCGTCACCCCATGGGCGGTTAGGTCTTGGACCAGGGCTAGTACCACAGGGAGCAAATTTTTCAATGGCAGCACCCGGGGGGGATGGCTTTCTAGGCTGGGGGGATCGATGGAATTGTTGCCGGTGATTTGTTGTCCTAGGGCTGTGGCAGTGCCGGCCAGGGGAAAACGGGAAAGAATTAAAAACCAATGGGCGATCGCCCTGTCTCCGCCAATAATCCAGAGGGGATCTTCTGGGCTAGGCCAGGTCAGTTGTTCTTTGCCCTGTAGTAACTTTAGGTCTGGACGGAGAATGGCCGCCACACTCAGACCGCGATTATTCACCCCAATCAAACAACCGTAGAGGGTTTCATTGCTAAAGTTTTCCAATTCACACTGTAAAGCTTGGTTGGTGGCCACGGCGGGCAGGAAGCTGGGGGGAGCATTGGGTATGCCATTGCCCCCATTGCCGGGGTTGTTGTCCTGGGGAGGATAGGGGTAACGGGTTGATCGCCATTGGTAAATTAGGCGGGGCAGGGGATTATCGCCGCTGGTTTGTTGCACCAGTTTGATGCCGGCCCCCAGTTGGGTGCTATTGCCATTGGCTAGTAAGGTCAGCCATTTCAAGGCCAGCAAACGGTTCAAGCAGGGGTCTAGGGCACTAATGACAGTTTTCACCGCCCCGCTGGACTCAGACTTAGTCAGGGGTTGCAAAGGGTTTCCCCCCTCGGTAAAGAGGCTATAGCGATGGGCTTCCAGTCTGCCAAACACACAGTCTGCACTACCTTCCCCGGCATTAATCACTGTTTCCACGGCGGCGATCGCCCCAAAGGCACTGGTGGCATCCACCCGCTCAATGCGTTCCAGGTCATGGGCTAGGGCCACTGTTAAAGCGAGGTTTTTAGGGATGGCTCGGTACATTTCCCACAGGGCACTGGCCACCAAAATTTCCTTTTTGCTTTCCCCGCCATTGGCTTCCGTTGAGGATGTCGCTGACTCGGCCTTGGTCGATGGAGTTTTGGCGATCGCCGTTAAGGTGGCGCTTTGTCCTTTAACACTTTGCACTTGCCAGAGGGAATTGTCTAGGCGATCGAGGTTATCCGTGGGGTTAAGATCACTCCCCGTCTCCGTAGCTGGAACAGTTAAATAACAGGAATGCACCAAAGCTCGCTTTTGCACCAGGGGGGACAGGGCCACAATTTGACTTTGTAGGGAATTGCCACTGACCAAGCCAGTTACCACTCCCTCTCCTCCCGTAGTTAGGGTGGTGGGAGCGAGGAAATCGGGGGAATTATTTGGCGATCGCCATTGGGGAATTTGTTCTGTCCCTAGGCGGGGAACCAGTAAATTGCGGCTATGGTCCCACAGACTGGCCATCACACTGGTGGAGCTATTTTCCCAAAGACTTTGGGTAAGGGCCAAAGTGAATAGTCCCGCTGACTGCTTGCCCAGTTGAACTTCCACCGCAGTTTGCCCAGGGCTAGTGGCACTAATTAGGGTAATATTGCCCAAGCTTGCTTTGGCTGGGGGATTGCTGGAGTTAACTTCTGGGGGGATTGGCCCACCCCGACCGCCACTACGACCCCGGAGATTGCCCTCAAACTCCTCCACCTCAGTGCTAAAACCACAGTCGAGCACAAGATAGACCTGCTTAGTTTTGAGAGATTGCAACCAATTAATCAGGGTGGTGAGGGGTAGAAAGTTATCCTCTCCTTCCCCGGCTAGAAATAGTCCCAAATGGGGTAGAGCCTGCTCCCAGGTCGGGTTGGGGGTCATGGCTGCTGGTGGGTTATAACTGCCATAACCACTAAAGGCCACCACCACTGGGTCGCCTTTCTGCACCTGTTGCCGTAGATGCTCATCAAATAAAATTTCCAGGGCTGACAGGGTAATACCTTGGGGGTCTAACCCGGCAATCTTGGCTTGATCAAAACCGTAACGCCCCGTTAAAACTTCCCCCAGCAATTGCCTATCGGTGGTGCATCCCATCAACCCCCGGCGATCGCCATTGGCTCCATTACCTTGCCCCGCCGCCAACAGTAGGGCCCACTTTTGATTGGTGTTGGATGCGAGGGATTGGCCCATATTTCTGCCGGACCATGCCAAGGCCCAGGAACCAAGGCCCAGGGCCATGCCGCTACGTAAAAATGTCCGTCGGTCAAAGGTCATTGTCAATTCGACTCTCTAAGGCGATCACCATGGGCCTAGCTTAGCGTTTTGAGAACTTTGGTGCTGGACACATTCCCATAATCAGATTAACAGCAATGTTTGCATTGGTGAATGTGCTGGAGCAAATATTTTTTTCTTAATGTCACCCTAATCTATTTAGATTGTTGGGCTAATTTTGGTTGAATTTGATAACCGAAACACAACAAAGAAAACCATAGTTGGGGAGAAAGCTTTTCCAACCAATTGCGGGAATTAATTAGCCACTGGGGATACCAAAAGCGGAATAGAGCATTGAGCAAAGTCTGACGGGAAAAATCAAAATAAACTAACAGCCATTTTAATAGATCCTCGGTGCCAGCCATCTGCCAAATCCAAAACAATAGTTGGGGATTTTTGCTAGCAGCCTTAAGAGCTAAGCGAGAAAATAATAGCCAAGTAGTGCGGTCTTTAATGAAAGTTTCCGCCACCGTTGGGGCCGAGTCTGCCAATAGACCAAAGAAAGTATTGAGCATAGCATTAACCTGTTGGGGCGGCAATTGTTTCCCCGTCGGCACCATCATTCCCTTGGAAAACATCCAAGTCACAGCAATATTACTTTGGTAGGCCCGAATTTGATTTAATTGCTTTGCTTGGAGCAGGTCATACTGCAAAGCTGTGTGCAACAAGTCCGTTAATTTGGCTAAATTCCGTACTAGAGAGCCAAACCCCGTGAACACCAAAGGAGATTGGAGAGAAGCGGCATCCCCGATCGCCATTAATCGGTCTAGGGCAATGGTACGGTCTTGGGCGCTGGTGCTAAAGTGACCAGGAATATAACCGAAGGTAGCTTTTTTCCAAGTTAACTTTTCCAGATTACAGCGACGATACTCCGGCAAAATGCTGAAAAAGTCTTCGTACATTTCCAACAAAGAACCAGGATTTTCCCGATTAACTTGATGGTAATGGAAAAGATAAATGGTCATTTCGTCCCCTGCTCCGGGGAACAATTCCCAAATTAACTGCCTACCCCGGGAAATATCTCCATGGGAATTGAGCACATCACCATAAGCATTATCCCAAACCACCGGATCTAGGCCTTCCACCACGGCCCCCACCGTGGGACAAACACTGTTAAAAGTTTTACCGCCATTTAATTGCCAAGCAATGGGAGAAGCGGTACCCATGGCATCTACTAACAGTCTGGCTTGGGCTAATTTTGTTTGATTATTTTCCAGATTAAGGCAATGGACTACCACTTTGTTTGGATCAATAGTGGCGTTAATAAATTCAGTTTCATCCCAAATAATTCCCCCTGCTTGCTGGAGTTTCTGTCCACAGATGGCCAAGAATTTAGCCGAATCTAGGGCAATGTTTAATACAGTGGGGGTGTGGAGCACATTAGCTTTAAGATGGGGCGGATTATAGGCATCAAAAAACTTATTAAACCCGTCTCGATATTCCCGGGCAATGACGCTTTCAAATTCCTCTGGGGTGAATAAATTTAAGTCAATTAACCGCTGAAATTCATCCCGGGAAATATTCCATTCCCGATTCATTCGGCCGAAGGGCAATCGTTCAATGAGCAGTACCCGATAACCCAACCGGGCCATCACCGCCGCATGGACTGAACCCAGAGCCCCGCCCAGGTAAATTAGGTCAAACTCAGGGGTTGCAGGGGCGATCGCCGTTACCGTGGAGGTTTGACTGACCACCTGCTTAGGGGTTTGGGGATTCGCTACATTGTCCCGCCACCGTTGTTCCCACCAGTAAACGCGCTTGAGGTCATATTCTCCTTGGGGAAATTTTTGGAAGAATTTAACCGTTTCAGGATATCGATCTTGTAACGCCTGGAAAATATTTTGCCGATCCAGATCGATCGCCGGTGGGACCGGATAGGTGGGAGGAAATTTTTGCCCTAATGCCCGCCTTAATTCCTTGGCGATCGCCGTTTCTTGGGGGAAGCTAGTGTCACCCCAACGCACACACTTAAGATAGGTAGTTCTTTGTAGAGACCACACAAAAATGGATAGTTCACTGCTTTGGCCGGAGGAACCCCGCAACCGTACCCCCTGCTCCGTAGGCAACTTTTGCCCCACTAAGGGCGACCAATTTCCCTGAAGCCAAGCGACAACTTCAGCGGTGGCAGGGGTGGGGACTTCACAATAGAGCAGTTCACGCATGGGTTGGAAATGGACTTAAAAGTCGTGGCCGGCGGATTGCCAAAGCACAAAAAATGTGTAGGAAAAAAGCAAAATGTATCTGGCTTGTATTTATGGTATCAACCAATGGGCAACCGGTTGAGCATTTGTCGGACAAAAAACTAAGTTTGCCTATAGATTAAACCCTAGGCTTGACAAAATTGCCACTGAAATCATATGAGATTTACAAGTTTTTTTGATGATTTAATAATTTAATCGCCCAGATTTAATTAATTAATTAATTAAAAGCAAGCCTAAATCTTGTCATTAATTTATTGGAAAAACCTGTGGCATTAGGGAATCAGTCAGCACGGTAAGCCGGGAAAATTTGAATAAATGAAAGCTTCTTAATGGCTGGGGTGTATAAATCATCGCCATCCAGGGCTTTAATAAATTAAAATAGCATAATGACTGAATTATTAATCTCATATTATTAAGTATGTTTTTCCAGCCACTTCTTTGATTCCAACAGAGATATTTTTGTATATTCTGATAAGCTATCTTCTTAGTCTGTTTTGATTGACTTAAGGAATCATTCTGCGGGGATAAATTTTCTATCTAAAGACTTACCGTTAAATACACGCTCATCACTATTTCCTCCCATTTTTCTATTCTCGAATAGCCCATCATTCTAAAATCTGCCCACCCCAATTCATTCTTTAAGGGAATTTGGACAAAGTTGCCCTTAGCGTCCTAGGGTTAACTCTTCTTTTTTACCCAAAATGCCCTGGGGGCGCCACACCATTAACACCATTAAAATTAGCCCGATGACCATAACCCGTAAAGCTCCGGCTTGACTCTGGTCTAAAAAAGCAATTTGGGGTAACAAAAACCTGGTTAGGGAATCATAGGCCCAAAAAATAATGGTGCCCAACACCGTGCCCGCATTACTGCCCGCTCCCCCCAGCACCACAATGATCCAAGCGTTAAAGGTCAGCAACGTGTCAAAATTACTGGGGTAAATACTGGTCAATTGCCAAGCAAATAATGCCCCTGCTAAACCGGCGATCGCCCCACCGGCCATGAAAGCTTGTAACTTATACCAGAAAACATTTTTGCCCAGGGCCCGGGGAATTTCTTCGTCTTCCCGGATCGCTTTGAGAATACGACCCCACGGGGAATGCACCCAAAATTCCAAACCGGCATAGGTAAGGGCCAACAAGGTTAAAGCTAATAACATTAACCCCGCCTTACCAGAGTAGTTATACAAGGAAACTATTCCAGGAATGTAGGCAGTTAAAATTAATACTGTGGTAATAACTCCCCAAATCAGCAAAGTCAAAGGCTTACGGGGCTGATAACTTTTGCCTTGAATTTTTTTACCCTCTTTCCATTGTCTCAAAAGACTTTTGATCAAAATACTTTCAGCATAAATAGCGAGAACTGTGAGCCAAATCACAAAAACAATGCGACTTAATAATGTGGGGTTAAAATCCATCGGCCAGGGAAAACTTTGTACCCCAAAAGTTCCCTGGGTTAACCACTCTTCGTTGTTGGCTATCAAGCGAATTAACTCGGAAACGCCGATGGTAACGATCGCCAGGTAATCTTCCCTTAGTCTGAGGGTAGAGGTGCCAATGAGCAAACCCAACGCCATGGCCAATCCCATCCCCACCAACACTGCCAGGGGAATGGGCAAACCTCGTAAACTCAGCAAGGTGGTGGCGTAGGCCCCCAGGGTCATAAAAGCGACATGGCCAAAATTAATCAACCCGGCAAAGCCCCATTGTAAATTCAAACCCAGGGCAAAAATACCGTAGGTAGCGGCGGAAGTGATCAAAAAAATCAGATAGCCAAAGTTCATAGAATTCAAGGGAGCAATGATGTTCGGCCAATGAGTCCAGGGTTTATTTTGACCACTGTTGAAAGTCAGTCTAGCAAAGGATTAAACCGTGGTGATGTCCTTTTCCTTAGCCGCCAACAATTCATCAATACGCTTGGTGGATTGATCAGTCAATTTTTGGATTTCTTCTTGCAGATCCCTGGCTTCATCTTCGGAAATGTCCGAATTTTTTTCCTGTTTCCTCACTTCATCCACCGCATCCCGGCGAATATTACGGATGGCCACTTTGCCTTCTTCCGCCAATTTACCTGCTACTTTAACTAGTTCTTTGCGTCGCTCCGCTGTCAGAGGAGGTATATTCAGACGAATGACTTTACCATCGTTGTTGGGGGTTAAACCCAGATCCGACAGGGAAATGGCCTTTTCAATGGTGCCAATACTGCCCATGTCAAAGGGTTGAATCACAATGGTGCTGGCATCGGGGGTGCCAATGGTGGCCAGAGATTTTAACGGGGTTTCGGCTCCGTAATATTCCACAGTAATCCGGTCTAGCAGGGAGGCATTGGCCCGGCCGGTGCGGATGGTATTGAAGGATCTCTGGGTCGCTTCAACACTTTTTTGCATGTGGTCCTTGAGTTCAGCTAACTTCACAATTTTCTCCAACTAACGTACCGACTGCTTCGCCTTTGATGGCCCGTACAATGTTACCGGGAACCCCCAGGTCGAAGATCATAATGGGAATATTATTATCTTTGCACAAGGCGATCGCCGTGCTGTCCATGACTTTGAGATCTTCGGCCAACACATGGCTATAGGTCAGAGTGGTGAAGCGGCGGGCATTGGGATTGGTTTTGGGGTCAGAATCATAGACCCCGTCCACCTTGGTCGCTTTGAAAACCACTTCCGCATCAATTTCGGCGGCCCGCAGGGCGGCAGTGGTGTCGGTGGTGAAAAAAGGATTACCCGAACCAGCCCCAAAAATTACTACCCGGCCCTTTTCCAAATGACGGATGGCCCGCCGACGAATGTAGGGTTCCGCCACTTCCTGCATGGCGATCGCCGTTAGCACCCTGGTGGGAATATCCATCTGTTCGAGGGCGTCCTGGAGAGTCATGGCGTTCATCACCGTGGCAATCATACCGATGTAGTCGGCGGTGGCCCGGTCCATCCCAGCAGCGGAAGCTTTCACTCCCCGGAAAATGTTGCCTCCCCCCACTACAATGGCCAACTGCACTCCAGCCTGGAGAACATCCTTGATTTCCTGGGCGATCGTTCCCACCACAGCGGGGTCAATGCCATAGCCCAGGTCTCCCATGAGGGCTTCACCGCTCAATTTCAACAAAACTCGCTGGTAACTCATGCCGCCATCACCATTGATATAAAGACAAGGAATGAGGGTTAAACGCAAAATTCCCCCCATACCATAGCACCCAAGGGGAACCCACAATAATTTTTAAAAATCACTAGTCTTCCCCCAACGGACGGCAAACCATTTTATTCCCCATTTCCACGACCCAATTTAACGGCGATCGCCCTAAAAATACCTATGTACTTTATGCGGCACTCAACATCTTAATTTTGGCAATTTCTGCTTCCAAACTAGGCAGTTTTTGGTTATGGGTCTGGGCTGTTTCTAGCCAGAGCTCTTTAACTATCATTAATTCTTCTAGGGTTTCCTCTAGGGTTTCTCCTTGGGCCAAACAGCCACATAAAGCAGGAATTTCAGCGACAAAACCACCTTCTACACAGGGATAAATAACAATTGGATAATTCATCTATTTTTTCTCGATAATTTCAAGGATTCGGCGAATATAGATTGACTTGACTTTCTTGTTATGGACGGGAATGACCAGAATAATATCATTTTTTTGAAAATGTGATGGCTACCTGTGATTCTTTCAAAATAGAAACCTTCTAGCTCTAGTAACTTACAGATATCACTGAATCTAATGTTGTTAGGACTATTTTTCAGGAGCGCAATCAGTTTTTCTCTTTTAGGCACAGTTTCATGATTTATCAATTGTATTCCCCAAAATTTTACCAGAATCCGAAATGTTTGTTGAAGTGACTCTTCTTTGTTGGCAAAACTGATTTTGCAAATATTAATTTCAGGCAACAAATCAGTAAACTAAGATCATAGACTATGATAACCTACTTTTAAAATATCTAGGAAAGATAATTATTATTAGATAGCTAAATAGAAGTTTAAATGGACAAAGCTGAGGGAATAATAGCTAATAAAAAATTCGCCAAATTGTATTCCATACAAGCTTAATCAAAAATGCAAAGCTTAACAACTAGGAAAATGATTCAGTCCCCCTTACAATGGATGAGCAGTTTTGCCCATATCCCTCAAGCTAGTCTGAATGCAACCTACTGATCCAACCAAATTTACTGAACAAGCCTGGGACGCCATTGTTAAATCCCAAGAAGTAGCCCGTCGTTATAAGAACACAAATTTGGAAGTGGAGCATATTCTGCTGGCGTTGTTGGAGCAGGATAAGGGTTTGGCGGCAAGGATTTTCCAGCGAGCGGCGGTGGATGGCGAGGGACTACGGCAACAGTTGGAAATTTTCACCAACCGGCAACCCAAACAGGCTTATGTAGAACAACTTTACCTAGGGCGCAGTTTGGATGTGATGCTAGACCGGGCCGATGCCGCCCGTAGTAGCTGGGAAGATAAATTCATTTCCGTTGAACATTTATTGGTGGGGTTTGCGGAGGATGACCGGGTGGGGCGCAAAACCCTCCGCGCGTTTAACCTTGACCCCCAGGATTTGGAACTGGCCATCAAAGCGATTCGAGGTTCCCAAAAGGTGACGGAGCCAAATCAAGAAGAAAAATATGAAGCGTTGGATAAATACGGACGAGATCTGACGGAGCAGGCCCGCCAGGGTAAGCTAGACCCAGTGATCGGTCGAGATGAGGAAATTCGTCGAGTTATTCAAGTGCTCTCTCGGCGTTCCAAAAATAACCCTGTCCTGATCGGTGAACCGGGGGTGGGCAAAACGGCGATCGCCGAAGGTTTGGCCCAACGGATTATCAATGGCGACGTACCAGAATCATTAAAAAATCGGCAGTTAATTTCCCTGGACATGGGCAGTTTAATTGCCGGGGCTAAATATCGGGGGGAATTTGAAGAAAGACTGCGGTCAGTGATGAAGGAAGTGACCAATTCCGATGGGCAAATCATCCTATTCATTGATGAAGTCCATACCGTAGTGGGAGCCGGTGGTCGCGAAGGTTCTGGGTCCATGGATGCAGGGAATTTGCTCAAGCCCATGTTGGCCCGGGGGGAGCTGCGGTGCATTGGGGCCACCACATTGGATGAATACCGCAAAAACATCGAAAAAGATCCTGCTTTAGAAAGAAGATTTCAACAGGTTTACGTCAAGCAACCTAGCGTGGATGATACGATTTCCATCCTGCGGGGTTTGAAGGAAAAATATGAAGTACACCATGGGGTCAAAATCACCGACTCCGCCCTAGTAGCAGCAGCTA
This sequence comes from Synechocystis sp. CACIAM 05, assembly GCF_010222815.1. Lineage (GTDB taxonomy): Bacteria > Cyanobacteriota > Cyanobacteriia > Cyanobacteriales > Microcystaceae > Synechocystis. The sequence goes on from NZ_CP019225.1 coordinate 2,107,577, forward strand.
CCCTTTCCCATCGCTATATCCAAGATCGATTTTTGCCCGACAAGGCGATCGATTTAGTGGACGAAGCAGCCGCCCGATTAAAAATGGAAATTACTTCCAAACCGGTGGAATTAGAGGATATTGACCGACGCTTAATGCAACTACAAATGGAAAAACTTTCGCTAGAAGGGGAAGAAAAACGTCCTGGTTTAGGAGCTGACAAATCTTCCAAAGAAAGACTAGAAAAAATTCAGCAGGAAATTACTGAATTGGAGGGCCAGCAACAGGAATTATCCGGGCAATGGCTGTCGGAAAAACAAATGCTGGAGGAAATTAACACCCTCAAAGAAAAGGAGCAAGAGCTAAGACTTCAGGTAGAAAAAGCTGAGCGGGCCACTGATTGGGAAAAGGCCGCCAAAATTAAATATGGAGAGTTAGAAGTCCTCCAACATGACATTGAAGAAAAAGAAAGTAAATTACTAGAAATTCAAGGCTCCGGTAATACCCTTTTGCGGGAGCAGGTGACGGAATCGGACATTGCCGAAATTGTCGCCGGTTGGACAGGTATCCCCATGAACCGTCTCATGGAAACGGAACGGCAAAAATTATTGCAATTGGAAGGTCATCTCCATCAGCGGGTGATCGGTCAGAAGGAGGCAGTAGCAGCGGTTTCTGCGGCCATCCGTCGGGCTAGGGCCGGCATGAAGGACCCCAGTCGCCCCATTGGCTCTTTTCTATTTATGGGGCCCACGGGGGTAGGTAAAACGGAATTGGCCCGGGCCTTGGCGGGCTTTTTATTCGACAGCGAAGAAGCCATGGTGCGGATTGATATGTCCGAATATATGGAAAAACATGCTGTTTCCCGTTTAATTGGAGCTCCCCCCGGTTATGTGGGCTACGAGGAAGGTGGCCAATTATCGGAAGCAGTGCGCCGTCGTCCCTATTCTGTAGTGCTTTTGGATGAAGTGGAAAAAGCCCATTTAGACGTGTTTAATATTCTTCTCCAAGTTTTAGATGATGGCCGCATTACCGATTCCCAGGGGAGGGTGGTGGATTTTCGCAACACCATTATCGTCATGACCAGCAACATTGGCAGTGATCATATTCTCAGCCTTTCCGCCGACGATGCCGACTACGACAAAATGCAGAAACAGGTATTACAATCCCTGCGTAAACATTTCCGTCCGGAATTTCTTAACCGCATTGATGATCTAATTATTTTCCATACGTTGAAACGGGATGAGTTGCGTCGCATTGTCGTCCTACAGATTAAACGCATCGAGAAGTTATTAGACGAGCAAAAAATCACGCTTTCTCTTTCCGATGCTGCCCTGGATCACATCGTCAGTGCTGGTTACGATCCCACCTACGGAGCAAGACCTTTAAAACGTGCTATTCAACGACAGTTGGAAAATCCTATTGCCACTAAAATCTTAGAAAATACTTTCGTTGCAGGGGACAAAATTCTCATTGATTGTGTGGATGGTCAGTTAATCTTTGATAAAGAAATAGAGCCCACAACATTACCAGAAGAGCCAGAAGAAAATATCACAGCGGTGGAAGTCGAGGTTCTTTCTTCATAATATTAATTCTAAGTAAATCAATATAAGACTATGGCTATCTCTCTAGATGAAGCTAATGAATAACCCAATCGCAGCAAGCTGCGGGGTATTAATAGAAATTCATCAAGTTATGAATACGAATAGTCGTTTTTACGGACATTTAGTAAATTGGTATGAGGGCGTTTCTTGGCATTATGGCATTGGACTCGATGAAAATCTGATTTTTGACACAGGCGGGCTTTCGATTTTTACGAGAAATCCAAGCGAGTTCTTTATTGTTCCAGACGTGCAAAAGTTTTCTCCATATCAGACAATCGAGCGGCTCTGTTACGCTTTGATTTGCTTTAAAGATTGGGATTATGGGCTTTTGGGATGGAATTGTGAACATGTTGCTCGTCTAGTTGCATCGGATTCAGCCGTATCTTATGAAATTAAAAAACTGCCATTTCCTATTCCACAAATGAATCATGGTGGTTGGCACCCTAATGCCAGAAACATCTTGGATAGCTTTATAGATCAAAACAGATACCTAATCAATGACACACTAACTACATTTCCTAGCTGAAAAAATATTGTTCAGCTCTGCAAGGCACCGAAAACATCTGTGGATACCCGATAGACTGGTATTTCAATCTTTTTTCAACCTAGAATATTTGCAAAAATTTTGAGCAAACGATTATTGGATTTTTGTTGGTACATCTTCTTCGGTTAAGCGGGATTCCAAATCGGTTTTGACTTTTTCTATATCAACCCCTTCCCATTGGTGTAGCAACACGTACAAGCAGGGAATTAAAAATAGGGTTAGTAAGGTAGCGAGGGAAAGACCGGAAAACACCACAATGCCCAAAGGTTGGAGCAATTCTGATCCTTGTCCAATGCCCAGGGCGAGGGGAAACATGCCCAGCACGGTGGTAATGGTGGTCATCAAAATCGGTCGTAAGCGTTGGGGGGCTGCCCGTAAGATAGCTGCTTCTCGACTGATGCCTTCTTCGGCCCAGATTTGGTTAGCTAACTCCACCATGATGATGGCGTTGTTGACCACAATCCCCACCAGGAGTACTGTACCAACAATCACCGTGGCACCGATCGCCGTTTGGGTAACGTACAAACCCAAAATGCCTCCAGCCAAAGCCAAAGGTAGGGTGAACATAATCACCAGAGGATCGAGGAGAGAATTGTATTGCACCGCCATAACCACAAAGACGAGAAACGCCGCCAAGCCCCCCAAAATCACCAGGGAAGACTGTAACTGTTCATTGCTCGCCGCTGCGGTACTGGGCAGTCGGGAAACCCCGGGGGGAAACTCCATCGCAGATAAAACTTGGTCAACTTCTGTTAAAGCTTCACTCAAACTAGCCCCTTCCACTAACGTACCGGCAATTAAAAACACGGGCCGTTGGTTAATGCGTTGAATTTCCCCCGGTGCTCGACCTTGGTCAATGGTGGCCACATCCCCCAAACGAATCGGGCGATCGCCGCCGATGAACAGAGGAATTTGCGCTAAATCTCCGGGACCGGAGAGCAAATCATTGTCCAATTTAACCCGCACATCCACCAGACGATTTTCCCGTTGTAACTGGGTGGGCACAGCACCGTCTAAAGCGGTTTGGATTGTCTGCCCAATGGCTTGGGTGGTTAAACCTAATTCCGTCGCCCTTTGCCAATCGGGACGAATCTGCACTTCCGGTTGACGGGGATCGGCATCGGGACGAAAACGGGCCAATGTAACTTTTTCTCCTAATTCCGCCAACACTGCCCGCCCCGCTTCATCTAACACATCGGCATCATTCCCCTGCAAAACCACATCCACATCTACGTTACGTAGGGGGGAATTGCTCAAAATCAGACCCCGCAACTGTCCCGGTGCCATCCGCAGACGAATATCCACCAAGTTCAGCGCTTCCAATTCCGCCGTCACCCGTTCGGTGAATGCCTCCACATCGGTATTGGGTTTTAGGGTAATGGTGCTGGAACTGCGCAGAGCATTAGCATTAACGTTACTGCCAAAGAGAAACCCCCCCACCGTCGTGAAAGCGTATTCGGTTTCCGGCTGATTGATGAGGATGTCATCCACGATCGCCATTAAGCGTTGGTTTTCCTCTAAGGGGGTGCCGGGGGGGAACTGGGCAAACATACTGGCTTGACCCGTATTGATGCGAGGCAAAATTTCCTGGGGAATCTGTCCGATCATCCACAAACTACTGCCACCAAAAACAATGAAAATAGAAGCCACCGCCACCAATCGATGTCGGATCAGGATGGATAAAAAACGGGTGTAGGCCGCCGTGGCCCCTGCAAAACGTCGGTTAAATTCCCGAAAAAATAACCAATTGCCCAAACCACTCCGGCGGCGAATGGCCAATAAACGGGAAGCGGCCATGGGCACTAGGGTCACTGCCACCAGGATGGAAGCCGCCACCGCAAAACTGATGGTCAAAATTAATTCATTAAAAATCAGGGCAATGAAGCCACCAATCATCAAAAATGGCAACACCGCCACTAAGTTAGTGCTAGTGGAAGCCACCAGTGCCGACTCCACCGTTTGACTACTGGCGATCGCCTGGTTGCGCATTTCCCCTTTAGTCAGTGGGAGGGGATTAACTTTGCCGGGGGTCATGCCCGCCCCTTCCGCAATGGTTTCCAACATGACGATGGAGTTATCCACCACAATGCCCACCCCCAGGGCCAAGCCCCCCAAACTAAAAACGTTTAGGGATAAACCAAAGGCCTTCATGACAATGATGGCCGCCATGGTGGCCAAGGGAATAGCCAACACAATAATTAACGTCTGTCGCAAAGAACCGAGAAATAACAGAACGGCGATCGCCGCCAGGACCGTACCAATTAACCCCGAAATGACAACGTTGTTGACCGAGTTACGGATAAAAACTGAATCATCTAAGGTAGGGGTTAATTCCGCCGCCTGGGGAATAATGCCTTCTGTGCGTAACTCCTCCAAACGTTTTTTAACCCCATCCACTACTTCAATGGTGTTAGCCTCTGGTTGTTTCTGCACACTCACTTTTACCGCCGGATTACCGTTGAGGGTCACAAAAATCCGTTCTTCCTCTGTACCGTCAATAACAGTGGCCACATCCCGCAGATAAACTTTTTGGGCCGATTGATCCTCCAGACCAGACACTGTGCCCACCACTAAATCCTCAATTTCCTGGGCTGAAGCAAATCTACCCACTGTACGGGTTAAAGGTTCCGACTCCGTACCAACAATTCTCCCCCCGGAAATATCCACATTTCGGCTCTGTAAAGCATCCAGCACCTGGGTCAAACTAACCCCCGACCGCTGTAGTCGTTGTAAATCCACATTGATCCGGACTTCTTCCTGGGCTGCCCCCGACACATTCACCGATGCCACCCCCGGCACCACTCCCAATTCCCGTGCTAACTCCTCTTCTGCAAATACCCGCAACGATGGCCCCGACAACTCCGGGGAGGTAACGGCAAATTCATACACTGGCAATTGGGAAGGATCAAACTTAAATAACCGGGGGGTTTCCAGATCATCCGGCAACTGGTTGCGGGCCCGGTTAAACGTAGCTGTGGCATCGTTCAATGCCTGGTCAATATTGCCCCCCGGCTCGAAAAACAAATCCAGACTAATTTGTCCTTCCCTGGTTTGGGAGTAAACCTGAACGACTCCTTCCGTAGCTGATAGGGCCGCTTCCAACGGTCGGGTAATTTCGTCCACCGCTACTTCCGGAGATACCCCTGGAGCATCTAGTCGCACCCCAATGCGGGGATAGGTGATGGAAGGCAACAGATCCACCGGCAGGGAAAAAACGGCAAAAACCCCCAACACAATAATGGCCAGGGTGAGCATGAGGGTGGCAATGTGCCGACGGATGGCCAGGCCACTCAGACTAAAAACGGAGTTGGGGGAGGACATAGGGGCTGGGGGGATGGGGAACAGAGAAGGCAATAATTCCTGGGGAAAATAATTCCTGGGGAAAGGAAAAATTTCAATGGTTCGAGGATTCGAGTCTTTTGACTGGGAAAATGTCGGAGAGGTTTAATCGATTTATTTGAATAGTTCCAGTGGAGCTAAAACGAACAAAAACTTAACAGTCTCCATTAACACTATTGTTCCTGCTATTTTTCCGATAAAACGCTGAGACGAATTTGGCTATCCGGTTGTAGCGGCCTACTGCTGCGGACCACAAAACGTTCCTGGGGAGCTAAGCCGGCCACAATTTCCACCTTCCCGTTGGCAGTTTGCCCCAGGGTAACCGATCGCCGTTCCAGCACGTCTTTTTCCCCTGCTTTGGTGACCACAAAAATGGCATCTTCATCGACAATGGCAGATTCTGGAACTACCACATTGGTATCTGCACTGGCATCAAAACTGACCCTGGCCAACAGCCCAGCGCCAATTTTTTCACCAGGATTATCCATGGTTATTTCCACCGGCACAAGGCGAGAATTAACGTCAGCCTGGGGGGAAATGCGGGTTACCACGCCTGTAAAAGTCTGGCCAGGAAACGCATCTAGCTTGACGTTGACCTTTTGCTGTAGGGCAATTTGGGCCAGTTGCAACTCCGATACCTGCACGTTAATTTCTAACTGACGAAAATCCCCCAGTTGCAAAATTTCCGTCCCTGGCTGCACTAAATTGCCTGGTTCACTTAATCGTCGTAACACCCGCCCCGGAAATGGTGCTCTGACGGTGGCGTACTGTTGCCTAGTTTGGGCCTGTTCAATGGAAGCTCGCTGGGCATTCATCTGGGCGGTGGCCACCCCCACCCTCTGCTGTTCAATCTGCACCTGGGCGATCGCCGAGTTGAGGATTTGGGACGCAGTTTTGGCCGCTGTTTTAGCTTGGCTTAATTGTTGGCTAGCGCTGGCCTGTTCGTTACGCAAAATTTCCTTGGCTTGACGGGCTCTGGTTTCTGCCTGTTCCGCCTGTTGGGCACCGCCAGCTCCCTCTTCGGCTAATAGTCGGAAGCGAGCAGCATCGGCCTGGGTTTGATCTACTTCCAGCCGGGCTTGTTCAATGCGGGCGTTGAGGGAAGTTTCCAAACGGATAATGTCCGCCTGGGCCTGTTGCAATTGCAAACGGGCCTGTTCCACCCGAATTTGGGCATCCCCCACCTGACTTTGGGCAGTTAAAACTTCCGAACGTTGGGCCATTTTCTCCGCTTTGGCCTGGTCTACCGCCCCCAGTAATAAATCATCTTCAATTTCCGCCAATATTTCTTCTCCCCTGACCCGATCGCCCACATCCACTGGTAGCCTTTGCAGTCGTCCTTCAATCTGGGCTTTGATGGAGGCTTCCCGCACTGGGGCCGTGGGTTCAGAACTTATAGGAGCATTAAAGTCATGGCTTTGGAATACATGATCGAAGACCTCATGGAGCAGTTGGTGGAAATGGGCGGCTCCGATATGCACATTCAAGCGGGGGCACCGGTTTATTTCCGGGTGAGCGGCAAATTAGAACCCATTAACGAGGAAGTTTTAACTCCCCAGGAAAGCCAAAAGTTAATCTTCAGCATGCTGAACAATTCCCAACGGAAAGAACTAGAACAAAATTGGGAATTGGATTGTTCCTATGGGGTCAAAGGGTTGGCTCGCTTTCGAATTAACGTTTATAAGGAACGGGGTTGTTATGCCGCCTGCTTACGGGCCCTTTCTTCCAAAATTCCTAACTTTGAACAATTGGGACTGCCCAACATTGTGCGGGAAATGGCGGAACGTCCCCGGGGACTAATTCTAGTGACGGGACAAACTGGCTCCGGTAAAACCACCACTTTGGCGGCAATTTTGGACTTAATTAACCGCACCAGGGCCGAACATATTCTCACCATCGAAGATCCGATCGAGTATGTGTTTCCCAACGTGCGGAGTTTGTTTCACCAGCGGCAACGGGGGGAAGATACGAAAAGTTTCTCCAATGCTCTGCGGGCAGCGTTACGGGAAGATCCGGACATTGTACTGGTGGGGGAATTGCGGGATTTGGAAACCATTGCCCTTGCCATCACTGCGGCGGAAACCGGACACTTGGTTTTTGGCACTCTCCACACCAACTCAGCGGCGGGCACCATTGACCGGATGTTGGATGTGTTCCCGGCTAACCAACAGGCCCAAATTAGAGCCATGTTATCCAACTCTTTACTAGCGGTATTTGCCCAAAACTTGGTCAAGAAAAAGTCCCCCAAACCAGGGGAGTTTGGCCGGGCCCTAGTGCAGGAAATTATGGTCATTACCCCGGCGATCGCCAACCTAATTCGGGAAGGCAAAGCGGCCCAGATTTATTCCGCCATTCAAACCGGAGCAAAGTTAGGTATGCAGACCATGGAACAGGGCCTGGCCACGTTGGTGGTGTCGGGGGTAATTTCCCTGGAAGAAGGTTTAGCTAAGAGTGGTAAGCCGGATGAGCTACAGCGCTTAATCGGTGGCATGACCCCCCAGGTTGCCGCTAAACGTCGTTAACATACGGAAATATATCAATTAACATAAGTTTTTCGGTGCAATCCCCCTAATCATCTGACCCCAAACTATTAAGCTCGTAAAATTGTGACGGAGACAATTAACCATGGCTACGTTTGTTGCTCAAGTTAAAGATCGTAAAGGTAAAACCACCAAAGCCAAGGTGGAAGCCATGAGTCCAGAACAGGCTCGTACCATCCTCCGCCAACAATACGCGGCGATCGGTACGATTAAGCCAGCCGGAGGGGAAATAAACCTCGAATTCCTGGAAAATTTACTTAACAACGTTAGTGTCAAGGACAAAGCGGTTTTCTCCCGCCAGTTTTCCGTCATGATCAACGCCGGTGTGGCGATCGTTCGTTGTTTGGGGGTGCTGTCGGAACAATGTCCTAATCCCAAGCTGAAAAGGGCATTAACGGGTATTAGTGGAGAAGTGCAACAGGGCACTAACCTTTCTGAAGCCATGGGCAAATATCCCGAATGTTTTGATGACCTCTACGTCAGCATGGTGGAAGCAGGGGAAACGGGGGGGGTTTTAGACGAAGTTCTCAACCGACTTTCCAAACTGCTGGAAGACATGGCCCGTCTGCAAAACCAAATTAAATCCGCCATGGCCTATCCAGTGGCAGTGGGCTTCCTGGCGGTGGTGGCTTTTCTCGGTATGACCATCTTCCTCATCCCTGTCTTTGCGGGAATTTTTGATGACCTGGGGGGAGAACTGCCCGCTTTAACCAAATTTATGGTCGGCTTGAGCAACTTCTTAAGAAGCCCAATGGCGATTATTCCTGTTTTTGTCATTGTGATCGCTGTTTTTCTCTTTAAAAAGTATTACGGCACCTATACGGGACGGAGGCAGGTGGACGGAGTGATGCTGAAATTGCCCCTGTTTGGTCCCCTGAATGAAAAGACCGCCGTGGCGAGGTTCTGTCGAGTATTTGGTACCCTAACTCGGTCTGGGGTTCCTATCATCCAGTCTTTGGAAATTGTTTGCAACACTGTGCCCAACAAAGTCATTTCCGATGCGATCGCCGGGGCCATTAGTGAAATTCAACAGGGAGGCATGATGAGTTTGGCTCTGCAACAAAGTAAGGTTTTCCCCTCTTTGGCGATTCAAATGATTAGTATTGGGGAAGAAACGGGGGAACTGGATGCCATGATGATGAAAGTGGCGGACTTCTATGAAGACGAAGTAGAACAAACCGTCAAAGCGTTGACTAGTATTATAGAACCAGCTATGATGGTGCTGATTGCCGGTATGGTCGGGACAATTTTGCTTTCCATGTATCTACCCATGTTTGCCATCTTTGATCAGTTAGGTTAATTCAATTTTTGCCGCTGTAGTTGTGAAGAGAGTAGGGCGTCACAAAAAAAGTATTAGCGCTCTGCTTTCTTCTGGTTGCTTGTGACAACTTGCTTTGATCAATGCATGAAACAACAGGGCGATCGCCACCATTACTTAGGAGGTCGACGTTTTTTGTGACCATTACTGGCCAATTTTGACCACGGCTTAGTCATTGGGCGTTCCTTGCCGGGGGACGCTTGGGAACTCGCAATCAGAAACAAGAGAAGGGCGACGAAATTACGTTCTGGGGGCCGCTTTGCCCTAGGGAAACTTGCAGAGAAGGTTAAACTTAAAGGAAAATGATCGTAACCAATATCCACGGGCAAATAAGGCATTCCTCTGGTTTCGCCTTTTTATCCATCGACCCCAACCTGACAGCATGGAAATAACTGCGGTTCAATCCTCCTACTATGGCGACATGGCTTTCAAAACGCCGCCGCCGGATCTTGAATCACTTCTGCTTAAAGAGCGCATCGTTTACTTGGGGATGCCGCTTTTCTCCTCCGACGAGGTCAAGCAACAGGTCGGCATTGATGTGACCCAGTTGATTATTGCCCAACTGCTCTATCTCCAATTCGACGATCCCGATAAACCAATCTATTTTTATATCAACTCCACTGGCACTTCCTGGTACACCGGCGATGCAGTGGGTTTTGAGACCGAAGCCTTCGCCATTTGCGACACCCTCAACTACATCAAGCCCCCGGTGCATACCATTTGCATTGGTCAAGCCATGGGCACCGCCGCCATGATTCTTTCCTCTGGAACTAAGGGTTACCGTGCTAGTCTGCCCCACGCCACCATTGTCCTCAACCAAAACCGCACCGGAGCCCAGGGTCAGGCAACGGATATCCAAATTCGGGCCAAAGAAGTGATTTCCAACAAACAGACTATGCTGGAAATTCTTTCCCTCAACACTGGCCAAACCCAGGAAAAGTTAGCTAAAGACATGGACCGAACTTTTTACCTCACCCCTGCCCAGGCCAAGGAGTATGGACTGATTGACCGGGTGTTAGAAAGTCCAGCGGAATTGCCTAAACCAATGGCAGTGATTTAGTTAGTTTCCATTCTTTCCTGCCAACCAAGCCCCCTTAGGTCAAATCCCGACCTTTTTAATGTAGCCAAATTCCCTTCCCAAATTTAAGCGTAGAAACCCATGCCTATAGGTGTTCCCAGTGTTCCGTTTCGTCTTCCCGGCAGTCAGTATGAACGGTGGATTGATATTTATACTCGGCTGAGCCAAGAGCGGATTATTTTCCTTGGCCAAGAGGTGAATGATTCGATCGCTAATCGGATTGTGGCATTTTTGTTGTACCTGGATTCCGATGATCCGAGTAAGCCGATTTATCTTTATATCAATTCCCCCGGTGGTTCCGTCACTGCGGGTATGGCCATTTACGACACCATGCAATATATCAAGGCAGAGGTGATCACCATTTGCGTTGGTTTGGCCGCATCCATGGGGGCGTTTTTGTTAGCCTCCGGGGCACCAGGAAAACGGTTAGCCCTGCCCCATGCTCGGATTATGATCCACCAACCCATGGGCGGTACAGGCCGCCGTCAAGCAACGGACATTGACATTGAAGCCAGGGAAATTCTCCGCATTCGTCAACAGTTGAACGAAATTATGGCCCAACGTACCGGCCAAACTGTGGAAAAAATTGCCAAGGATACCGACCGGGACTATTTCCTATCAGCGGCAGAAGCCAGGGACTATGGCTTGATCGATAAAGTGATTGAAAACTCCAGCATGGGCAATAACTAAGCTAATAGCCCAATCAATAATTGTTTCTTGGCAAAACCTCTGGCAAGGTTCCAAGATAAGATCCATCTCCCCATTGCGGTTAAAACAAGCCTGGGGAGATTTTTTTGCTCTGGGAATTGATCATAGAAGGGAGTTCAGTCAGAATCCTGAGTCAGCCGCCGGAATCCCTTCCGGGCCGGGACTTTGAGCAGATTTACAGGGTTTAGTCCATCAATGTTCTAAGTCGGCGATCGCCTTGGGCACGGCGCTGGTTAACACATCGGGGCCGTGGGCGGTGACCAATACGTCATCCTCAATGCGAATGCCAATACCCCGCCATTGTTCCGGCACTTCCGGTTGTCCTTCGGCGGGTTTAATATCGGGGGCGATGTAAATACCCGGTTCTACGGTGAGCACTTGCCCTGGCTCCAACACTGTCCAGGTTTCCTTATCCTGTTTGTAATTGCCTGCATCGTGGACATCAAGACCCAACCAATGGCCCGTGCGGTGCATATAGAAGGGCTTATATTTTTCTTCTTTGATAATTTCCTCCTTATCCCCTACCAACAAACCTAAATCCATCAACCCGTCCACAATCACGGACACTGCCGCATCATGGTATTCGTGGTAGGGATTGCCCGCCTGTACCTTGGCGATCGCCGCTTCCTGGGCAGTTAGAACAATTTCGTAGAGGGTGCGTTGTTCGGGACTAAATTTACCGTTGATGGGAAAAGTACGGGTGATGTCACCGTTATAGTAACCGTAGGCACAACCCGCATCAATGAGTAGTAAATCCCCATCTTGCAAAGGGCAGTCATTGCTGATGTAGTGCAAAATACAGGCATTTTTTCCTGCCGCCACAATGGAAGGATAAGCCGGCCCCAGGCCCCCTTCCCGCCGAAAAATAATTTCCAATTCGGCCTGCACTTGATATTCGTAATGTCCCGGCCGAGCAAATTCCATGGCCCGTTGATGGGCGATCGCCGACAGGTCACAGGCCCGCCGCAACAGGGCTAATTCAGTTTCACTTTTAACTTGCCGTAGGGGATGCACCAAGGGATGGGAATTAACTAAAGCTTGGGGACCATAGCCTTGGCGTGGATAGGCGGCCAATTGTTTTTGCCAATGTTTGAGGATGGTTTGGTTTAACGCTTCATCTCGACCTAGGTAGTAATGGATTTTATCTGCTTTTTCCAGATATTTTGGTAGATGCTCGTCCAATTCCCCAATGGGATAAGCAATGTCCGCCCCAAAGCTGGATTGAACCCCCTCCACACCGTAGCGAATGCCCGTCCAGGTTTCCTTGGCTGGATCCTTGGGTTGCACAAATAGAATAAATTGATGTTCTTCGTGGTGGGGCGCGAAAACGGCGATCGCCTCCGGTTCATTGAAGCCCGTCAGGTAATAAAAATCACTATCTTGACGAAATACGTATTCCACATCGTTGTGCATCACCGCCTGGGGCGCACTGGCAAAAATGGCCGTCCCCTGGCCTAGCTTGGCCATTAGGCGATCGCGACGTTGACGATATTCAGCGGAACTAACAACCGGATGCATGGGCAAAAGTCAGACGAGTGAAAGGTCAATTCCCCCATTTTACCGGCCGGGAAAAAAGCACGACCAGATTCAAACCGGAGGTTCATGGGGCAGGGGGATAATACTTGCCCAAAAGCAAAGATAACTTTTCGTAGGTGGCGGCAGGAAACTTGTCCGGGGGAGTTAGCACCGCATACTGTAAAGCGCTGTGGGCAATGGATTCAAAGGGATTGGCCGCCAATTGTTTGACTGTTTCCAGAATCACCTGTTGGGCATTGACCGCATTTTTTTGCAGATTGCCAATCACCATTTCCACCGTCACATGGTCATGGTCTGGGTGCCAGCAGTCATAGTCCGTCACCAGGGCCAACGTAGCGTAGGCAATTTCCGCTTCCCTAGCTAGCTTGGCCTCCGGCAAATTGGTCATACCAATGACAGTACCGCCCCAACTGCGATACAAATTCGATTCCGCAATGGTGGAAAAGGCTGGTCCTTCCATGCACACATAGGTTCCCTGATCATGGAGCGTCACCCCTTCCAACTCCAAACCGGCGATCGCCGTAGAGAGACACTGGGCTAACTGAGGGCAAATCGGATTACCAAAACCAATGTGGGCCACAATCCCCTCGCCAAAAAAAGTGGAGATTCGCTGGCGGGTGCGGTCAATGAATTGATCCGGAACGACCATATCCAAAGGTTTTGCTTCTGCTTGCAAAGAACCCACTGCTGAGGCGGAGATTAAATATTTCACCCCCAACTGTTTCATGCCATGGATATTGGCTCGAAAAGGAATCTCACTGGGCAAAAGGTGATGTCCCCGACCATGGCGGGCTAAAAAGGCCACCCGCACCCCGGCCAATTCCCCCACAATGAAACTGTCCGAGGGAGCGCCAAAGGGAGTATCAAGGGTTACCTCCTCAACATTTTTGAGGGCTTCCATTTGATACAGGCCGCTGCCGCCGATGATGCCAATTGGTGCACTTACCATGGTGGAATTTTTTCTAAATAAAACAACTGACCCTTCCAGGCTTAGTCTTCGTCCATATCGTCACTGCCGTCATCGCCATAGAGATTATCATCCCCATCCATCAACTCAGCAATGTCCACATCTTCGTCACTCATATTGCTGGTGGTACCCTCTTCAATTTCCCGATAAATCAAACGATTATTACTTTCTAGCCAGTCAATTAGGGACTGCTCACGGGTAACGGGCAAAACTGCCGCCGGCTCGTAACGGGCTTCTCGACGGAGGGAGGGATTGTACATAGTGTTTAGTGCCAACTATTGAATTATCTATACTTGAGCGACCCATTATTATAGCAAAATGGGCTTCTAGTCTGGAACAGTGGGTAAATTTCGGATTAGCTGACGCAACACTTCGGTTTTAGTCCGCCCTTCCGCCGCACAGTAACGCTCCAAATGAACCAAATCTTTTTCGGGTAAGCGAATTGTTAGTACCTTGTCGGATTTCGGTTTTGTTCTAATCATTGCCCTCACAGGATCCTTCTCTTTCCCCAGCATAGCAACTTTCAGGGGATTACCACGGCATCACAGTAGGCGATCGCCTCTCCCTTTTGACATGGTCAAGTTGCCCTAAGAGCGTGTTTGAAAAGTCGGCATAATTGGGAAAAATGGTGAAGAATATAGAATTTTCACCGTAATGATACTGGGAGAATTTTACAGCAACGACATCAGTGATAGCCAGTGGCAATTGGTAGAATCCAATCTCCCCCAAGCAAAAAGCTGGGGGAAG